>NZ_KB850177.1:146288-441139 GCF_000369745.1 Acinetobacter sp. CIP 64.7
TGAAATAGATCCTGAAACCGCATGCATACAAGCAGTGGGAGCCGGCTTAGTCCGGTGACTGCGTACCTTTTGTATAATGGGTCAGCGACTTATATTCAGTAGCAAGGTTAACCGCATAGGGGAGCCGTAGGGAAACCGAGTCTTAATAGGGCGTTTAGTTGCTGGGTATAGACCCGAAACCAGGTGATCTATCCATGAGCAGGTTGAAGGTTGGGTAACACTAACTGGAGGACCGAACCCACTGTCGTTGAAAAGCCAGGGGATGACTTGTGGATAGGGGTGAAAGGCTAATCAAACTTGGTGATAGCTGGTTCTCCCCGAAAGCTATTTAGGTAGCGCCTCGGACGAATACCATTGGGGGTAGAGCACTGTTTCGGCTAGGGGGTCATCCCGACTTACCAAACCGATGCAAACTCCGAATACCAATGAGTACTATCCGGGAGACAGACTGCGGGTGCTAACGTCCGTAGTCAAGAGGAAAACAATCCAGACCGCCAGCTAAGGCCCCAAAATTATAGTTAAGTGGGAAACGATGTGGGAAGGCATAGACAGCTAGGAGGTTGGCTTAGAAGCAGCCACCCTTTAAAGAAAGCGTAATAGCTCACTAGTCGAGTCGGCCTGCGCGGAAGATGTAACGGGGCTAAAACTATATGCCGAAGCTGCGGATGCATAATTTATTATGCGTGGTAGGGGAGCGTTCTGTAAGCCGATGAAGGTGGATTGAGAAGTCTGCTGGAGGTATCAGAAGTGCGAATGCTGACGTGAGTAACGACAATGCGAGTGAAAAACTCGCACGCTGAAAGACCAAGGGTTCCAGTCCAACGTTAATCGGGGCTGGGTGAGTCGACCCCTAAGGCGAGGCCGAGAGGCGTAGTCGATGGGAAATTGGTTAATATTCCAATACTTCTGTGTAATGCGATGAGAGGACGGAGAAGGTTAAGTCAGCCTGGCGTTGGTTGTCCAGGTGGAAGGTTGTAGGCATGTATCTTAGGCAAATCCGGGGTGCTCTATGCTGAGAACTGATAGCAAGCTGTACTTGTACAGTGAAGTGGCTGATACCATGCTTCCAGGAAAAGTCTCTAAGCTTCAGTTACACAGGAATCGTACCCGAAACCGACACAGGTGGTCAGGTCGAGTAGACCAAAGCGCTTGAGAGAACTCTGCTGAAGGAACTAGGCAAAATGGTACCGTAACTTCGGGAGAAGGTACGCTGTTGTCTGTGATAGGACTTGCTCCTTGAGCGGGCGACAGCCTCAGAAACCAGGCCCCTGCAACTGTTTATTAAAAACATAGCACTCTGCAAACACGAAAGTGGACGTATAGGGTGTGATGCCTGCCCGGTGCTGGAAGGTTAATTGATGGGGTTAGCGTAAGCGAAGCTCTTGATCGAAGCCCCAGTAAACGGCGGCCGTAACTATAACGGTCCTAAGGTAGCGAAATTCCTTGTCGGGTAAGTTCCGACCTGCACGAATGGCATAATGATGGGGGCGCTGTCTCCAGCAGAGACTCAGTGAAATCGAATTCGCCGTGAAGATGCGGTGTACCCGCGGCTAGACGGAAAGACCCCGTGAACCTTTACTGCAGCTTGACATTGAACTTTGATCTTACTTGTGTAGGATAGGTGGGAGGCTTTGAAGTCGCGACGCTAGTTGCGATGGAGCCGTCCTTGAAATACCACCCTGGTAATATTGAGGTTCTAACTCTGTCCCGTTATCCGGGACGAGGACCATGTCTGGTGGGTAGTTTGACTGGGGCGGTCTCCTCCTAAAGAGTAACGGAGGAGTACGAAGGTGCGCTCAGCGTGGTCGGAAATCACGCGTAGAGTATAAAGGCAAAAGCGCGCTTAACTGCGAGACCCACAAGTCGAGCAGGTACGAAAGTAGGTCTTAGTGATCCGGTGGTTCTGTATGGAAGGGCCATCGCTCAACGGATAAAAGGTACTCTGGGGATAACAGGCTGATACCGCCCAAGAGTTCATATCGACGGCGGTGTTTGGCACCTCGATGTCGGCTCATCTCATCCTGGGGCTGAAGCAGGTCCCAAGGGTATGGCTGTTCGCCATTTAAAGAGGTACGCGAGCTGGGTTTAGAACGTCGTGAGACAGTTCGGTCCCTATCTACCGTGGGCGTTGGAAATTTGAGAGGATCTGCTCCTAGTACGAGAGGACCAGAGTGGACGAACCTCTGGTGTACCGGTTGTCACGCCAGTGGCATCGCCGGGTAGCTATGTTCGGAAGGGATAACCGCTGAAAGCATCTAAGCGGGAAGCCTACCTCAAGATAAGATTTCCCCGAGACTTTATGTCTCCTAAAGAGCCGTTGAAGACTACGACGTTGATAGGTTGGATGTGGAAGCATAGTGATATGTGAAGCTGACCAATACTAATTGCTCGTGAGGCTTGACTATACAACACCCAAACAGTTGTTGTACGAACTTCGAAAGAAGTGAAGCTCGATTGATTCGATATTAAACAAAGTGACTTGATTTAGTTACGCTAAACGAACAAACTACTGCAACTCAGATATACCTGTTAATAACTCATTTGATGAAAGCTAGGCACGAAGAGCACTGCTCTGAGGTTAGACCCAAGCAAATAGTCATAAACAGTTGTGCTGGCGACCATAGCAAGAGTGAACCACCTGATCCCTTCCCGAACTCAGAAGTGAAACCTCTTAGCGCTGATGGTAGTGTGGGGTTACCCATGTGAGAGTAAGTCATCGCCAGCTCATTATTCCAAAATCCCCCTCCGCTAAGGCAGAGGGGGATTTTTTTGTGCGTGGAATTTTAGTCAAATAACAGTTGTTTATGTGCTATTTCGACTGAAACATCACATAAAAAAAAATTGAGAGGCGTATACTGAACCGGTCTATGGAGCGGATATGTCCTCAAATTCATCTTCAAGCCATATTGAATATGGCTCTTCTGCTTTTAAAGCAGTGCTTTTTTCCTTATTTCTTGCTGGCTTTGCCATTTTTTCATCACTGTATTGCGTACAGCCCATGATGCCGATTCTGGCTGATTATTTCCAGGTCAGCCCGACTCAAAGCAGTTTCCCTTTATCTTTTTCTACCATTGCCTTGGCAGTTGGCCTGATTTTTACTGGACTAATATCAGACCGATTCGGTCGTAAGCCGATTATGGTCTGGTCTCTATTTTCAGTCTCAGTATTATTACTATTAAGTGCAATATTGCCGATCTGGTCCGTGTTTCTGACCACACGAGTAATGATTGGATTGACAGTCAGTGGTGTCGCAGCAGTCGCGATGACTTATATCGGGGAAGAAATTGCAGAAAAAGATATCGGTTTTGCCATGGGCTTATATATTTCTGGCACAGCGATAGGTGGTATGGGAGGGCGTTTAATTGCCGGAGTTTTAGTTGATTTTATCTCTTGGCAATCTGCTACTTTGTTGATTGGTATTTTAAATCTCTGTATTGCAGGCTTATTTTATTACCTATTACCCACTTCGCAACATTTTAAAGCCTATCCAATCAAGCTCAATCGTTTTAAAAACTCATTTAGACACAATCTCGCTGATCCGAAACTTCGGGTTTTATTCCTGCAAGGTTTTATCTTGATGGGCTGCTTTGTCTCGGTATTTAATTATCTGAGTTATCGCTTGATCCAAGCGCCATTTGAGTTATCTCATGTCTGGATTGGCGTGATTTCGATTACTTATTTGGCTGGTATTTATAGCTCCCCTCGAGCAGCACACTGGGGACGGCATTACGGAAAATTTAGAATATTGGCAGCCATGATCCTGATGATGCTTGTGGGCTTGTCGCTGATGCTGATCAATCAGTTGGTTGTTGTTTTTACCGGATTGCTGATTTTTACTTTTTCTTTCTTCGCTGCCCATTCTACCGCCAGTAGCTGGGTGTCGATCCAGTCGTTACAGTATCGGGCAGTCGGTTCGTCGCTGTATTTATTTTGCTATTACTTGGGTTCAAGTGTGTTGGGGAGCTCAAGCGGATTGGTGTGGGAAAATTATGGCTGGATAGGATTAACTGTGTTTATTGCCGCGTTATTACTGACGGGTTTGTCATTCAGTTTAAAACTCCGTTCAAATTAGAGATTATTTCCAAGCTTTCCTCCTCATAAATAGAATCAATTTCTTTTTTGAAATATTTAAACTTTAGATTCAAGTGACAAAGAGAGCGCGATTCAGTTAGTCTCTGATTTTGTATAAATTATAATCAAGCAAGCTAGGGCCGATTCATGGTAAAATAATCGGCTTTCATCTTTGATCTTATTTTTAGATCTCCTATCATCTGCCAGCCGAGAATTGCTAGCCATGTCTACTGCTTATACCATGCAGACTGCGCCAAAAGCGTTGTTTGATTACGACAAATATTGGGCGTCTTGTTTTGACCCTGCGCCATTTTTGCCGATGTCACGCGAGGAAATGGATCAACTCGGCTGGGACAGCTGTGATTTTATTTTAGTTTGTGGTGATGCCTATATCGATCATCCGTCTTTCTGTTCAGGCATTATTGGTCGTACGCTAGAAGCACAAGGCTTCCGTGTTGGCATTATTGCACAGCCAGACTGGACCAGCGTGGATGCGTTCCGCGTTTTGGGTAAACCGAATATTGCTTGGGGTGTAACAGCAGGGAATATGGATTCTATGATCAACCGTTATACGGCTGACCGTAAAATCCGTTCTGATGATGCCTATTCACCAGACAATCAGCCAAACAAACGTCCAGACCGTGCGGCAACCGTGTATTGCCAGCGTGTCCGTGAAGCTTATCCAGATGTACCGGTATTGCTCGGCGGTATTGAAGCATCGTTACGTCGTATTGCGCATTATGATTACTGGTCAGACAAAGTGCGTCGTTCAGTCTTGATGGATTCAAAAGCCGATCTTTTAATGTACGGCAATGGCGAACGCTCAATCACTGAAATTATGCATCGTCTGGCACGTGGCGAGAAAATTCACGAGATTACTGATGTTCGCGGTACTGCGTTCATTGTGAATAAACACAACCGTGCCTCTAAAGCCAAATTTGTTGAAATTGCATCGAATGATGTCGATGCCATTGGCCGTGTTGATCCAATTATTAACCCGTATGTCATGACTGAAGATATCGATGGTTGTGAGATTGAACAAGGGAAGGATTCTAGCCAGTATCAAGGTTTCCAAAAAGAACATGTCGCCAATCCGATTGTGCGAGCAGGGGATGACCTAGATCCTGATACGCAAATTGTGCAACTGCAACCGGCTTCTAAAGCGATTAAACATAAGTTACCGCCGCGTGAATTGGCCGTAATCCGTTTGCCTGCTTTTGAAGAAGTTGCTGCAGATCCAGTGCTTTATGCACATGCCAACCGTATTCTGCATCTGGAAACCAATCCGGGAAATGCGCGTGCTATGGTACAAAAGCATGGTGAACGTGATGTCTGGTTGAATGCACCGCCAATTCCGTTGACTACCGAAGAAATGGATTACGTGTTTGACTTGCCTTATGCACGTCTGCCGCATCCTGCTTATGGCAATGCACGTTTCCCGGCATTCGACATGATCAAGTTCTCTGTGAATATCATGCGTGGTTGTTTCGGTGGTTGTACTTTCTGTTCAATCACAGAGCATGAAGGTCGTATTATTCAGAACCGTTCTGAAGAATCAATTTTGCGTGAAGTAGAAAAAATCCGTGATACCGCACCGGGCTTCACGGGTATTATCTCGGACTTGGGTGGCCCAACAGCCAACATGTACCGTTTGGCCTGTAAAGATCCTGAGATTGAAAAGAACTGTCGTAAACCGTCATGTGTATTCCCGGGCGTGTGCCAAAACCTGCATACCGACCATGCGCCATTGACGCAGTTATACCGTAAAGCGCGCTCTTTACCAGGCATTAAAAAGATTCTGATTGGTTCAGGCCTACGTTATGACCTGGCGGTTTTAAACCCTGAATATGTCAAAGAACTTGTAACCCATCATGTGGGTGGTTACTTGAAGATTGCACCTGAGCATACCGAGAAAGGCCCACTCAATAAAATGATGAAGCCGGGTATTGGGACGTATGACCGCTTCAAGCAAATGTTTGATCGTTATAGTAAAGAAGCCGGTAAGGAACAATACTTGATTCCTTACTTCATCGCGGCGCATCCGGGTACCACCGATTACGACATGATGAATCTGGCGATTTGGTTGAAGAAGAATGGTTTCCGTGCTGATCAGGTACAGACCTTCTATCCTTCACCGATGGCGACTGCAACTACCATGTACTACACCGGTAAAAACCCGCTGGCGAAAGTGGCGCGTTATACTGAAAATGTCGACATTGTGAAAGGTGAGAAACGTCGTCGTCTGCACAAAGCTTTCTTGCGTTATCATGATTCAAACAACTGGCCGTTATTGCGTGAAGCCCTGAAAGAAATGGGCCGTCAGGATTTGATTGGTAACTCGAAACAGCATTTGATTCCGACTTATCAGCCTGCAGGCAGTACAGACGGTCAGTATCAATCGGCGCGTAAGAAAAACTCGACGGTTGCAGGTGATTCGCAAAAACGTACCGGTGAGCAAGGGAATCGTAGCAAGGCTGCACAAGCTCAGTCACGTCCTTCAAATACCAAGAAACGTCCTGAACGTGGTCAAATTCTGACCCAGCACACTGGTTTGCCGCCGCGTGAAACAGGCGATGCCAAAAAACCGTTTGGTGGGCCAAAGCCTAAAGCGAAGCCCAAATCACGTGCATAATTAATTTAATAAAAAGACACTTCGGTGTCTTTTTTTAGCTCTTGGGTAAAGTAACGTAGCCTGAGCTTGTCAGTTGAAAGTGTAAAAGAATATATTATTTGAATTAAATTCTTTAAAAAAGTGATATAAAAATAACACTTTGTCGGAATTGTCCTACAGTTGGGCAGATATGTATTGCGGTCAATTCCATGGATGTTTTAGAGTGCATTATCAGTACTTTAAATCCACTTTCATTGGCATCTAGAGAGATGTCACTTTAGGTAACACAGAATCGAGTTTTGATACCAGTTGTATGGGTATTTAAACAGATTGGTTGTTATATCTATTTAAAATAAAGCGTGGGTTTATACTGCACAACAATAAAACAAAAATGATTATAAGAATTCAAGGATTTAGGCATGACCACCTATATTATGATTGGGAGTTTCCTGCTCTTCTGTGTCGTGCTCATGGCATGGAAAAAGCTCGGAAATAATTCCAAACCACAAGACAGTGCGTTAAAGCAACGTGCTATTTTTAACCTGAATGAGCAATTGACCTTCACCCGTTTGAGGGAAGTATTACCTGAATACATCATTTTGGCACATGTTTCCTATGATGCCTTAATGACGACTAAATTTAACCGGACTCGACATAAGTACCGCAACCTGACTGCAGATTTTGTAATTCTGGATCAGCAGCACCAGATTCTAGCCGTGGTGGGAGTAGATGACCCATTAATTTTGAAGCGTCCCCAGCAGACGGGTTTTCAGGATGCATTACTAACCATGGCAGGTTATCGGGTAATTCGTTACGATGATGTGCCAGAATATTATCAGTTGCGCCAGGACTTCTTGCAGGAGCAAGCGCAAATGCAGAAAATGCCCAAATATACAGTTAGCAATGATCTGAAAAAATATTATTTATATTCGGATTTAGAGCGCAGTAAAATCAAAGCAGTCGGTTAAAACAAAAAGGCATGCCAGAAGCATGCTTTTTTTTATGAATATCGATCTTGAAACATTATTTCGGTTTAACCGCCACGACAGTCAGTTCGACCAATACCCGTGGATCATAGAGTTTTGCTTCGACACAGGTACGAGGCAGGGCTTCGATATCAGCGACCCAGGCATCCCAGACTTCATTGAAGGCTGCATAATCTTTTTCAATGTCTTTCAAATAGATAGTTACCGACATGATGTGACTTTTGTCGGTACCGGCATCTGTCAGAAACTGGTCAATAATATCTAAAGTCTGTTGGGTTTGCCCTTTAATATCCAGTTCAACATCTGTGGCCAGCTGGCCGGCAAGATGTACCAGATTACCGGCAATAGCAATTTCCGAAAAGCGTTTCGATACGTGTAAACGTTCAACTGTCATGTTGTTCATCCTGAGTTTTGGGCATCAGGGCTGCGACCAATGCAGTCAGCAGACAACCCACCGCCAGATAGATGGCTACATAATGCCATGAACCATCCGCCCAAATCACCAGTGCCGCTGCAATAAATGGGGTAAAACCCCCACCAATGATACTCGCCACCTGATAACCAACTCCGGCACCGCTGTAGCGGTATTCTGTGCCAAACAAGGAGGTGAAAATCGGTTGATGGACACTAACCACCATATCGTGTGCGATATTCGCCAGTAAAATTGCCCCGACGATAATCATCCAGGTGTTTTGTGCATCGAGTGCCATAAAGAAGGGAAAGGCTGAAAGCGCACCAATCAAACCACCCCAGACACACATTTTCTGATGATTGAATTTATCCGCCAGCCAGGCAAAAAATGGAATACTGAAACAGCTAATAGCTCCGACCATCAGGGTGATATTCAGGAAGAACTGTTTATCCATGCCCAGATTACTGGTCGAATAGTTCAGGGCAAAGTTGGTAACCAGATACATGGTCAGCAATTCGGTTAGACGTAAGGCAATGATATAAAAGAAAGCTTTAGGATGTTTGCTAATGGCCTGCAAGATTGGCAGTTTTTCTGGCTGATGGTCTGCTTTCACCACCTTTTCCACAAACTCTTGAGATTCATCCTGATCACGGCGGATCCACATCGCCACAGCTAACAGTACGATGCTGGCCAGAAAGGGAATACGCCATGCCCACTCGGCAAAGGCTTCTTCACCCAGTGTCGCAAGTATAATCGACACTGCACCCGTCGCCAGAACCAGACCGACGCCGTAACCGACCTGAACGCCACTGCTATAAAAGGCCTTTTTTCCTTTTGGTGCATTTTCTACGGCCATGAGGGCTGCGCCGCCCCATTCACCACCGACAGCAAAGCCTTGCAAGGCACGGCAAAACACCAGCAGCACCGGAGCCCACCAGCCAATTGCTTCAAAATTTGGCAGCAGGCCAATCCCGACCGTGGAAATTCCCATCAGGATTACCGTAAGTACCAGCATTTTTTTACGGCCAAGCTTGTCACCAAAGTGACCAAATACCACACCGCCTAAAGGACGAAACAGGAAGCCGACCCCAAAGGTGGCCAGTGCCGCCAGGGTGCCCATATTCTCGCCAATACTGGGAAAAAACTGATCTTTAAAAATTAAGGCTGCAACAATGCCGTAAAGGAGAAAATCATACCAATCGACAACAGCACCAACAAAACTAGATAGCGCAGCTTTACGTGCGCGTTGTTCTTGAACAACAGAAGAATTTACAGAAGACATGCAGGAGGGAATTCCATGAGTTACATCAGAGTTGCCCTGCAATATTCGGATTTGATCGTCACGCTAATCACAGGACAGCATGCTGAAAGTAAAGGTGATTTTCAGCATCTCAGCACATACATGGATAATGCATTGCGCAGATAGAGTACTCTAAAAAATCAAAATGTAAAAACAAAGTTGCCGTATTTTTAAACTAATGCCTAAAACGTGATCAAAAACAGTTTAAAGCAGCAATAACTGAGTTTCAGTCTCGGGGACGCTGAGCTGATACACGCCGACGCCGATCAGCCGAAATTGCATCTGTGGGGCAATATGCAGCTCGTCGAGCAGTAAGTCCAAGGCTTGGGCTAATTCCTGTGGACTACGCAGCACCTGTTTAAAACTTTTACTGTGTTGCATCACCTGAAAGTTCTTGAGTTTTAATTTGACCGTAACGCCGCGAGCCGAAAGCTGTTTCTTTTGCAGGCTTTGCCATACTTGTCCAAGTAAAGGTTCCCAATAGGGGCGACATTGGTTTAGATGCAGGTCATCATCAAAAGTGGTTTCTTTGGAAATTTGCTGGCGTTCCCGTTCTACTTCGACCGGTCGTTCATCAATGCCTTGAGCATATAAAAATAGCCGCCGTCCATATTTGCCAAAATGTTGAATGAGCAAGGCTTCATCAATTTGCTGTAAATCGCCTAAAGTTTCTAAATTCAGGCTTTTTAGTTTTTCTTGGGTGACTTTACCCACACCGGGAATTTTTTTCAGGGGCAGATTCTGGATAAATCCCTGAACTTGTGACGGCCTAATCACACAGATCCCATTCGGTTTGTGCCAGTCCGAAGCAATTTTAGCGAGAAACTTATTGGGCGCTACACCAGCAGAAGCGGTTAATCCGGTGGCTTGAAAAATATCCTCGCGAATTCGCATGGCGACTTCGGTAGCACTTGGGATTTGTTTTAAATTCTCTGTGACATCTAGAAAGGCTTCATCCAGAGACAGTGGCTCAATCAGGGAAGTATATTGCTGGAAGATCTGATGAATCTGTGCCGATACCTGCCGATATTTGGCAAAATCCGGCTCAATCACGATGACCTGAGGACATAGTTTGCGCGCCTGTCCCATGGACATGGCAGAGCGCAGGCCATAAACCCGTGCTGGATAGGAGGCAGCCGCGACCACCGCCCGAGGATGATGCGAGGCTATCACCACAGGTAGGTCTTTCAATTCTGGACGTTCACGCAGCTCTACCGAGGCATAAAACGCATCCATATCGATATGAATAATTTTGCGCATGTTCGCTATCTTAAGGGGCTTTAATCGGATTGGGAAGCGACGGCTGCGTTGAGTAAATAGGGCTGCGGTCCGCTGAGTAGAACGACTTTTGTCCCTTATGCTTCAGCAGCTTGAATCAGAAGTTGCAAACTTTTTGGAGTATCATCGGCAAGACGGGGTAAAAATTGCAGGGGCTGCTTTAAAGGCTGAAAAAAATCATCCCAATGCACCGGAATCACCACTTTGGGCTTGAGCAGGTTCAGGGTTTCAGCCAGATATTGTTGCTGATAGGCAGAAGATTGTCTGGAAAGCTGGGCGATGCCTAAAAACAGGGTGTCGACTTTCAGATGCTGCAATTGCTCTAGAATAAATCCGGTACTGGCCTTGACCAGAATTTTATGTCCCGCATGCTCAATCAGGTAATCGAAACTGCCACCTTCCTTAAATTCGGAAAATTTAGCTGGCAGAGCTAAAGGTTGGAGTAACTCTTCGCCTAAATCATCATTTACCGCTGTGGGCGGGGTATGTTGTGAGGGAATTGCTGTGATTTGAAAATGCCCCCAGTGCTGTACTTGCCCAGGCTTAACCAGCTGTAATTGCTGTGGAGTAACTTTGGGATTTGCCCGGGCGATATTCAGGGTGCTAGGCGAACCGACGACAGCAGTTTTGGGAAGTATTTCCAGTAAGGCCGGTACATCCAGAACATGATCATAATGCGAGTGAGTGACCAGAATGGCTTGGGTTCGGCTCAATTCATGGCGTTGCACCAATTGTTCAAGGAGTAGCCTGTCACTTTGAATAGGACGGCTAAGCACTTGCCATAACGACGGCCGGCTAAAGAAACCATCGATCAGAATCTGATCGTGGCCATCATCGAGTAACAGGGTGGACACACCAAAAAATCTAACGGTGAGACCATGAATGGATGTACCGGTTTTCGGCTGCCAAGCTTTAAAGTCGCTGAGTTTTCCTGAAGCTTGCAACAGATAAGCCAGCATACCCGCGATGAGCAGGAGTAGAATCACCAGACCGAGTAAAACGCCTTTTATCCATTTCAATCTTTTTATTTCCTTGTTGTTTTGTTTTTATAAAGAATTTTTTTTCAGGCGCTCAACTTTATTTCGCTTGATTCTCAGATGAAGGTACTGCAATCGCATTCTTCCTGAGAAAATCCAGCCACTGCTGTTCTGAGCCATAAAAAACATTCAGGTCTACCAGTGTGGTAATACCGGGAATTTTACCCTGACTGGTATGTTGCCAAAATAGCCACTCTGGCTGATCTTTTAAATCAGGTAGACCCTTATATTCACGTACCCAGAGTGGTACATCAGGAAAATGCCCTGCCAGTACAATATTATAAAAAGCTTTAGAAATATAGAAAATCGGCTGCTTGCCATAATGCTTTTTCAGGGCATCGTGCATCACCTGAATTTCGTTTAAGAGCTGCTCTTTAGAATAGGTATTGATACAGTTGCTGTCATATTCCAAATCAATCACTGGCGGTAAGGCATCCGGTTTATTCGGGACAGCATCGATAAAGTTCTGTGCCTGAATGCTGCCATCGCGGCAGAGGCGGTAGAAATGATAGGCACCGACCAAAAAGCCGCGTTCACGTGCTTTCAACCAATTTTCCTGAAAACGGGTATCTTTAAAATCACCGCCTTCAGTGGCTTTCAGATAAACAAAATGGTATTTTTCAGGCGAAATCTGCTGCCACTGAATCT
This sequence comes from Acinetobacter sp. CIP 64.7, assembly GCF_000369745.1. Lineage (GTDB taxonomy): Bacteria > Pseudomonadota > Gammaproteobacteria > Pseudomonadales > Moraxellaceae > Acinetobacter > Acinetobacter fasciculus. The sequence goes on from NZ_KB850177.1 coordinate 158,632, forward strand.
CTTTCTGATGGTGCGATACATCAAAACCCTGGATCGGATAATCAGCTGCATGGGCAGAGGGTGCTTTCATCAGGCATAGATAGATCATGGCGCTAGCGATCACAGTGATCAGAATGCCCAGCCCAATCAAGAGCGATTTATTAGCTCTGTTCGGAGCCTGATTTTTTTGCATTTCCAGTCCTTGCCTATATGTGATTTAGCCTAAAACTTACAATCAGCCCGAAGTGAATAGATCGCATCAGACCGGGGTATTTTTAGGAATATGCCAGAAAATATAGGCCGCGATAATATTGATACAGCCTAAACAGATCAGTGACACATGAAAAGCAGCCACCAGATTGTTGGCGCCGTAATAGGCACTCAGCATGTTTACCAATGTTCCTGCCAGCGCCACCCCGATACTCATCGATAGCATCATGATCATCGACAGGAAACTGTTGCCGCTACTGGCATCCTGCTGGCTTAAGTCCTTTAAGGTCAGGGTATTCATCGACACGAATTGCAGTGAATTTAAAATGCCGAAGATGAAGAAATGAATCGCACGGAGCCAGATCGGAGTTTCCGCCGTGGTCAGGGCAAAACTGGCAATACACAGACCCACCAGCAAAGTATTGACCAGTAATACCCGGCGATAGCCAAAACGCTGAATGATGTTGCGGATAATCGGTTTGGAGGCCAGCGAACCGAGCACAGTCGGAATCATCAATAAACCGGTAATAAAGGGTTCGAAACCGAAAGCCACCTGCAACATCAGCGGCAGTAAAAACGGAATTGAGTTGCCGCCGAGACGGGCAAAAAAATTACCCAAAATACCAATCGCATAAATTTTATTTTTAAACAGCCGGCTGCGAAACAGGGCATTGCTATGCGTATGCGAATGATAGGCATAAATCAGGGTGGCCAATAAACCGACCAAAATTAGGCTCAGGCTCCACCACAGCGAGTTTTGTGGACTGGCAAAATTTTCAATTCCCAGACAGAGGCCCACCATGGCCACGACCAGCAAGATAAAGCCCCAATAATCAAAGCGGGCGACTGTAGGTTCAAGTACATTCGGCATGGCCTTAAAGGTAATCAGCGCGCCCAGTAAGCCAATCGGTAAATTGATCAGGAAAATCCAGTGCCAGGACAGGTATTCTACCATCCAACCACCTAGGGTCGGGCCAATCAATGGACCAATCAGACCGGCCAGACTCATCAGGCTCATGGCGGCCAGAAACTGGGTACGGGGAATGATCTTTAGCATCGCCAAACGGCCGACTGGCAGCAATAATGCACCCCCTATCCCTTGAAAGATCCGGTACACCAATAATTCATTCAGGTTACTTGACCAGGCACAGCCCAAAGAGGCCAAAGAGAAAATAATAATTGCAGCAAAATAGGTATTTCTGACCCCGAACCGGTCTGCCAGCCAGCCACTTAAGGGAATGCAGGCCGCTACAGACAGCACATACGCCACGACCACACTGTGCATGCGTAGCGGATCTTCCTGCAAATTTTGGGCAATTGCAGGTAGGGCCGTATTAATAATGGTGGTATCCAGCCCCTGCATAAAAAAGCCAATCGAGACCAACAAGACCAGCAGTCTGAACTCAGGATCTAAGGCTTGATGCGTAGGCGTGGCATTCATAATTCTGGAAAACTGAAAATTTTGAATAGTTTAAAGGAATCAGCCGAGTCTGTCGTATATAAAGCGTTTCAACTTTTATGCGGTGTTGTGTCAAGGAACTGCAACCGATCTGTCATGGCACTGCAATGCTCTGGTTATAAATTGGTCACGAATTCTTCATGATAGATCAACAAAAAAATGAAATTAAAATCATTGATAGTGGCCATGCTGGCTGTGGGGATGGTGGCATGTGGGAGTGAGAATGAAACACCGGTTCCAATCGTCGAGGCTACACCGAACTCGATCGAGTTAAGCAAATTAGCCGCTTATGAATCGGGTGTGTTTGCGCAAAGTGCTGCAGAAATTCCGGCCTTTGATACCGAGAGTCAACGCCTATTCGTGGTCAATGCCAAAGAAGGCGTATTGGATGTGCTGGATTTAAGTCAACCTGATCAGCCGAAAAAAATAACTTCTATCAAGGTAGATGATATTGCGCCAGAGGCTGAGGTCAACAGTGTCGCGGTACACAATGGCATTGTCGCCATTGCGATTCAGGCTGCTGTGAAAACTGATCCTGGCTATGTGGCCTTATATCAGGCCAAAGACCTGAGCAAGCTGGCACATGTGCAGGTGGGCGCCTTGCCGGACATGCTGACTTTCACACCGGATGGTCAAACTTTGCTGGTGGCCAATGAAGGCGAGACTTCCGATGATTATCAGGTCGATCCAGAAGGTTCAGTGTCTGTCATTAGTCTGGCCAATTTAAAAGCCCCGATCGTTCGTACAGCAGACTTTAAGGCCTTTAATGGACGGGAAGCAGCATTGCGTGAACAGGGCATCCGCATTTTCGGACCAAAGGCCAGCGCAGCTCAGGATTTTGAACCTGAGTACATCACTGTTTCAAAAGATGGAAAAACCGCCTGGGTTACCTTACAGGAAAACAATGCCTTGGCCAAAATTGATGTGGCTGCTGCCAAAGTACTCGCTGTTTATCCATTTGGCTTCAAAGATCATGGCATAAATGGTCACGGCCTGGATGTCAGCGATGCGGATGGTGTCGACGGTAAAGGCAAAATCAATATTCAAACTTGGGCCAATGTCCGTGGCTTATATATGCCAGATGCGATTGCAAGTTTCGAGGTCGCGGGCAAAACCTATATTGTGTCTGCCAATGAAGGCGATGCCCGTGCCTGGGGTGAAAACAATCCTGCATATTTCAATAACGATACCAGCCAGGGCTTTGTAGAAGAATGGCGGGTGAAACACTTGGTCCATGCCAAAGGTTTTGACCGCCGTTTGGGTGATGATTTACCAGCCCATCTTCGGGTATTGGCCAAAGGTGCAGAACTCAATCCGGCTAACTTTGCCTACTGCGGTGCTATTGCAGGGGATGCCAAAGACTGCCGTGAAGATCATCTGCTGGGCCGGTTAAATATTAGTTGGACCGAAGGCTATCAAAAAAATGCCGATGGTACAGCCAAACTGAATGAACGGGGCAATCTGGTCTATGATCATTTATATAGTTTTGGTACACGCTCGGTCAGTATCTGGGTGGAAAATGATCAGCAGACCGGTTTAGAACTGGTATGGGATTCGGGCGATCAGTTTGAGCAATATATTGCCAAACATCATCCTGAGATTTTCAACTTTAATCATGAAGAAGCTGGGCTGGATAATCGCAGTGACAATAAAGGGCCGGAACCTGAAGGGGTGACCTTGGGGCAGATTGGTCAAAAAACCTTTGCCTTTATTGGTCTGGAGCGTGTCGGTGGCATCATGGTCTATGATGTGTCTACACCTGCATCACCAGTCTTTGTGCAATATATTAATTCACGTGATTTTAAAGCGACCACAGCGCAGATTGAAATGGGACAAGCCGGTGATTTAGGACCGGAAGGTTTGGTATTTATCCCCGCCAAAGACTCCCCGAATAAGAAACCCCTCCTGGTGGTCGGCCATGAAGTCAGTGGCAGCACCACGATTTATCAAGTAAATCTCAAGTAACCAAAAGCTTTTAGATTCAGGGCACTTCGGTGCTCTTTTTTGTAAGGTGACCGCATATATGACATTTTTGTCATTAAAATGAAATAAAACCGTCATAATCTTGGGCCAACTTTTCAGCACTGCTGAAATCTCCTCGCGTATAGGTTTGTTTTTATGACAATCGAGATTTTGATGGTGATCGGCTTTTGTTTAGCCGCTTACTCTATTGTCGGAAATGATGTACCTCAAACCCTAGGGACATTTATTTCTTCGAATTCACATCGCCCATGGTGGGTGTTGTGGATTTATATCAGCTCAATTTTAATTGTCGTATTGGTCTATGGTTGGTATGCATCTGGGGTGGGTGATGCCTCATACGGTCGTTTAGAAACGATTCCTTTCCCTGAAGGTGGCATTACCTGGCTGTACATTGTGCCGCCAATTCTGCTGTTACTACTGACCAAATACGGGATTCCAGTCAGTACCACTTTCCTGGTGCTTACGATTTTCTCTCCTGCCAGCTTAGGCTCGATGATGGTCAAATCGATGATGGGCTATGCGGTGGCCTTTGTGGTGGCGATTGTCATCTATCGTTTTGTGGTCAAGCAGCTGGCACGCCATTTTGCCAAGACACGTCATCAGGAACACTCCAAGGTCTGGATGGGCTTGCAGTGGGTCTCTACCGGTTTCCTGTGGAGCCAATGGCTGATTCAGGATCTGGCTAACATCTTCGTGTACGTGCCACGTCAGGTGCCGTTTGAATTCCTGATGTTTGCGATTACGGTATTCGTAGTGTTGCTGGGCGTAATTCTGTATCAACGTGGCGGGGCGATCCAGAACATTGTCGACACCAAAACCGGTGTGACCGACATTCGTGCTGCAACGATTATCGACTTCATGTATGCCATTATCCTGTTAGTTTTTAAAGAGTGGAGCAACATTCCAATGAGTACCACCTGGGTATTCCTGGGCTTACTCGCAGGTCGTGAATTTGCCATGTCGATGATTCTGGATGAAGTCAACAAACATCGTACTTCACGTAATGTCAGTGCAGATGCCATGAAACTAATGTTCGGTCTGGCCATGTCGGTCATTCTGGCAACAACTTTGCCGATGTTTTATGACTTTGTGACGAATTATGGTCAATAAGTCCTGATATTAAAAATCCAAGAAAAAAGCGAGCTAGGTGCTCGCTTTTTTCTTGCTTGAGAAATTTAGACCACAAATCTTTGTGGATGGCCTAAATTGGTTAAAGTTGTATAAATTTCTTCTTCGTGTTCGCAAATGATCAGCTTGGCGCGATGCTGTGGCGGTAAGAAACCATCTTCAACTGCACGGTCCAGTTGCGCAATCAAGGCATCATAGAAACCATTCACGTTATACAGCATCATCGGTTTCTGGTGCTGGTTCAGCTGCCCCCAGGTGGCAATTTCCAGAATTTCCTCAAACGTGCCCAGTCCACCCGGTAGTGCTACAAAGGCACAGGCCCGCTCAGCCATCATAGCCTTGCGTTGATGCATGCTGGTCACCACATGTAATTCAGTGAGCTGGTTATGGGCAATTTCATAATCCAGCATAAATTCGGGAATCACCCCAACGGCTTCACCGCCGTGCTGGATCATGGCATCCGCGACCTGTCCCATCAGGCCGATACTGGCGCCACCATAGACCAGTCCGAAACCATGTTCTGCCAGTCCTTGCGAGAGATGAATGGCTTTTTCTAAATAAACCGGTTTGTTGCCTGCACGTGAACCACAATAGAGTGCCACTAGAGGGCGAGTTGTTTTTGGGGAGTTTTCTTTAAAATAATCTGTCATTTGAATTACGCTTTGCATTTATTTTCTTCACCTTATCATTTTTCTTTCTTGTGACTCTAGCTTAATTAATAAATATGACAATTCTGTGAGCAGCTGCATTTTCACTGCATTACAGCCAGGCAAAATTCATCGATAAACAGCCATGAAAAAGGGTGAATTTCAAATTGATCTTGCTATACTGAAAATTGGTTTCACAACAATAGAACGACGATGGGTAGTGGTAGTTGGCCGTTTAACTTTATAAATCTACGCCAAATAATTGATCTTATTCAATATAAAAAATTCTGTTTTGCTGTGTCACAGCGTCAGGTGATTCCATGCTGCAGTCCTGAGCTTCAGGAGCCAAGCGTATGATCTTTGAATGGATGTCAGACCCTTCAGCCTGGGTCGGTTTACTCACGTTAATTGTTCTTGAGATTGTACTCGGGATCGACAATCTGGTTTTTATTGCCATTTTGGCGGAAAAACTGCCCCCGGAACAACGTAATACCGCGCGGATTGTCGGCTTAATGCTGGCCCTGCTGATGCGTTTGATCTTGCTGGCCTCGATTGCCTGGGTGGTGACCCTCACCGATCCACTATTCCACATCTTTGATCATGCCTTCTCGGGCCGCGATCTGATTCTATTGTTTGGTGGGGTATTCCTGCTGTTCAAAGGCACCATGGAACTGCATGAGCGTCTGGAAGCCAAACCGGTCATCAAAGAAGAAAATCCGGTCCATGCGGTATTCTGGATGGTGATTGTCCAGATCGTGGTGCTGGATGCCGTTTTCTCATTAGACAGCGTGATTACTGCGGTTGGTATGGTCAAAGACCTGTCAGTGATGATGATTGCCGTGATTATTGCCATCGGGATTATGCTCTGGGCATCCAAAGCCCTGATGGATTTCGTCAACAGGCATCCGACCGTGGTGATTCTGTGTCTGGGCTTCCTGATGATGATCGGGTTCTCGCTGGTGGTCGAAGGCTTTGGTTTCCATATTCCGAAAGGTTATTTATATGCTGCGATTGGTTTCTCGGTCATTGTCGAATTTATTAACCAGACCATGAAACGCAATCAGGAAAAAATGGTGACCACCACGGATATGCGCTACCGTACTGCTTCAGCAGTGATGCGGATGCTCGGTGGTAAACCTGCCCAGGACAATGATTCGTCCGAGCCGGAAGATGTTCTGGCGACGCGTGCCTTTGCTGATGAAGTCTTTAATGATGACAACGGTATCTATCATAGTGTCATGGTGCAGGGTGTACTGGGTCTGTCTGAACGTCCGGTCAAATCGGTAATGACCCCACGTCCTGAACTGGAATGGATTGATCTGGATAATGATGCCGACAGTATTAAAGAACAGTTATTGCAGATGAGTCATTCACGTCTGATCGTTGCACGTGGTGAACTGGACAATATTGCCGGGGTGGTACTGACCCATAAAGTCCTGAATGAATACATTGAAACAGGGGTGCTGGATTTTGAAAAGCACTTACGTGAACCGGTGATCGTGCATGAAAATGCCCAGGTACTGATGGTGATGGAGCAATTGCGTCAGGCTCCATTGCAGATGGCGATTGTCCTGAATGAATATGGTTCGATTGAAGGGATTGCCACCCCAATTGATGTACTGGAAGCGATTGCTGGTGAATTCCCGGATGAAGATGAGCTGCAAGCCGCCGCAGAAAGCCTGGAAGATGGCAGCCTGATTCTGGATGGTTCCACCGATATTCGTCATGTTTCCTTGCTGCTGGATCGTGATTTGGTCAATGAAACCGAAGAATATTCGACTTTATCTGGTTATGTATTGTTCCATATGGCACGTTTACCACATAGCGGTGAAAAGTTTGAAGCAGATGGGCATATCTTTGAGGTCGTGACGATGGACGGTCATAAGATCGATAAAGTGCATATCATTCCGCAGCTTCCTGCACAGGACTAGATTCTAGCCAAGGTTTGGCCTGTAAAGTTTGCTAAAATAGCCCGCATTGTCGGGCTATTTTTATGGAACTGAAATGTCAGAAGCATGTCCATGTGGACAAGGCGAATATCACAGTTGTTGTCAGCCACTGCATGTAGGGCAAAAGGTCGCAGAGACTGCACAGCAACTCATGCGTTCCCGTTACAGTGCCTTCGCCAAGCATGAAATCGATTACATCAAAACCACGACTGCGCTGGGTCAGCAACAAGCGCTGGACCTGCAGGCAATTAGTGAATGGAGTAAAGCCAATCAATGGTTAAAGCTTGAAATTGTTCAAGCCAATGAAAAACTAGATAAAAATCATGCCTTGGTCGAGTTTAAGGCACATTATCATGATGGCAAGCAGGCACAGGTGCATCATGAAGCTTCGCATTTTGTGAAGTTTGAAGGTCGCTGGTATTTTCTGGATCCGACTACAGACCATAACATCACCATGAAACAGGCCTGCATTTGTGGTTCGGGGAAAAAATTTAAGCAATGTTGTGCCGGATTCTTATAACTTTCACACAGATTTAGCTTAGAATAGCCGCCATCTCATAGCCTCAGGTGGAAGCAGGGCGATGTTACTGACCGTCATCTATATTATTGCAATTACCGCTGAAGCCATGACCGGGGCACTGTCCGCTGGCCGGCGCAGCATGGACTGGTTTGGCGTGATGATTATTGCCTGTGTCACGGCACTGGGCGGTGGTTCGGTCCGTGATGTTCTGCTCGGACATTATCCCTTGACTTGGGTCAAACATCCCGAATATCTGGTGCTGACCTGTTGCGCCGCCTTCGTCACCATCCTGATTGCCAAATGGATGCGACAGTTACGTAATGTCTTCCTGGTACTGGATGCCTTGGGGCTCATTGGCTTTACCATTATTGGCTGTCAGATTGCCCTGGAAATGGGACATGGTTTTGTGGTCAGCGCCGTTGCGGGTGTCTTGACCGGTGTGTCTGGCGGGATTTTGCGTGATATTTTATGTAATGACGTACCGCTGGTGTTCCGCCGTGAACTGTATGCCAGTATTGCCTTTGTTTCAGTGATCTTTTACTGGCTCTGTAGTCACTACGGCTTGTCGCAGGATCTGACCATTCTGTCTACCCTGATCTTTGGTTTTAGCTTACGTCTGATCGCCATCTATTTTGGTCTGGAAATGCCAAAATTCATTTATAAAGATGATGATGAGCACTCGGCATCTTCCAAAGACGAATCTTAATTTTTAAATGTATAAAGTGCGGCAATAAAAATAGCCGCATTCAGCTCAATTCGTAGTATAAAAAATATAAAGCAGCCCACCTGTTGAGAAAGCAGCATCTCCCGTTCCACCTGATCAGAGATTTTTGTTATGGATTTAGTTTCTCGCATACAACGCTTACCGATTGGTAGGTTTCACTACACCTTGCTGGTCGTGATTGGACTGGGCTGGATGTTTGATGCGATGGATACCGGATTGATTTCCTTTATCCTGGCAAAAATGGCTGAAGACTGGCAGATGACTGCCGATCAAAAAAGCTGGGTGGTGTCGATCGGTTTTGTCGGCATGGCGATCGGGGCGATTTGTTCAGGTGGCCTGGCAGACCGTTTTGGCCGTAAAACAGTCTTTGCTGCGACCCTGGTCATTTATAGCCTGGCCACTGCAGCTTGTGCTTTTGCACCGGATCTGACCTGGCTGCTGGTATTCCGTTTTATCGTCGGTTTGGGCTTGGGTGGTCAGCTACCCGTGGCCGTAACGCTGGTCAGTGAATATATTCCTGCGCATGTACGTGGCCGTTTTATTGTCTTGCTGGAAAGTTTTTGGGGGCTGGGCTGGCTGGTCGCGGCGCTAGTATCGCGCTTTATCATTCCAGATTTTGGCTGGCAAACCGCTTTCATGATTGGTGGCCTGCCTGCGCTGTATGCCATCGTGATCTGGAAAATGGTGCCGGAATCTATTCCTTTCCTGATTAACCGTGGCCGTATAGAGGAAGCTTCGGCACTGGTGAAAAAGATTGAGCGTCAATGTGGCGTTCAAGTCTATGAAATTTTTGAAGTGAAACCGGTCGCAGAGAAGCAGAATATTTCATTTTCCCAGTTATGGTCGGGTATCTTTGCGCGCCGTACGCTTATGCTCTGGCTGATCTGGTTCGGTATTATCTTTTCCTATTATGGCATCTTTACCTGGTTGCCAAGTTTACTGGTCAAAGAAGGCTATAGCATTGTCCAGTCTTTTGAATATGTGCTGATTATGATTCTGGCGCAGTTGCCCGGTTATCTGGTGGCGGCATGGCTGGTCGAAAAACTCGGTCGTAAGCCGACTTTGGCCGGCTTTATTGGCATGTGCGCGATTTCTGCCTATTTCTTTGGTCAGTCGGGTAGTGTTACTGAAATCGTGATTTGGGGCTGTCTGATGTCCTTCTTTAATCTGGGTGCCTGGGGCGTACTCTATACTTATACGCCGGAACAATATCCGACCAATATCCGTGCCTTTGGTTCAGGCTGGGCCGGGGCTGTTGGCCGGATTGGCGGTATCGCGGCACCTTTTGCTGTAACCCATCTGATGGGTATGCCGAATGGCTTTAGCTATGTCTTTACCATGTTTACGGCAGTTCTGGTCGCTGTCGCGATTGTGATTCTGGTCTTGGGTGAAGAAACCAAAGGCAAGACCCTCGAATCGATGGGCTTATAAAGGGAATGATTTTTTAGTTGCTTAGGGCCTATAAAGTGGATATTTTTAGGCCATAAGACACAAATTGTCGCGCTGAACGATTTGATGCCCTTGTGTCATCTACAGCCACGACTTAGCATAAGAAACATTGATACAAAAACGAATTATTTAGGACTATAGGTTGTTATGACAAGCCTTGCGCATCATGCGACAGAAAACCGCTCCGTAGCAGAATTTACCGAACAAGCTTATCTGAATTACGCCATGTACGTGATTATGGATCGGGCACTCCCTCATATTAGCGATGGCCTGAAACCGGTACAGCGCCGGATTGTCTATGCCATGAGTGAGCTGGGCCTGAAATGGACCAGCAAACCAAAGAAATCGGCACGTACAGTCGGTGACGTACTGGGTAAATACCATCCGCATGGTGACTCGGCCTGTTATGAAGCCATGGTGCTGATGGCACAGCCCTTTAGTTATCGTTACCCGTTTATTGAAGGGCAGGGCAACTGGGGTTCACCAGATGATCCAAAGTCTTTCGCAGCGATGCGTTATACCGAAGCCAAGCTTTCCCAGTACAGTGAACTATTACTGTCTGAACTGGGACAGGGCACCTGTGAATGGCAGGACAACTTTGACGGTTCGATGAAAGAACCGGTGAACTTGCCGGCACGTGTACCGAACATCTTGCTGAATGGCACCACTGGTATTGCTGTCGGTATGGCCACAGACATTCCACCGCATAACCTGCGTGAAGTGGTCAAAGGGACGATTGCGCTAATTCGTAATCCGAACCTGACCGATGAAAAAATCGCAGAATATATTCCTGCGCCAGACTTGCCGACCAAAGCCGAAATTATCACCCCGCCTGCTGAACTGTTAAAAATTCAGACCACAGGTCGTGGCAGTTATCGCATGCGTGCGGTCTATAGCGTCGATAAAAACGAAATTATCATTACCGAACTGCCATATCAGGTCTCAGGCTCCAAAATCATCACCCAGATTGCCGATCAGATGCAGGCCAAAAAACTGCCACTGGTCAGTGATGTACGGGATGAATCGGATCATGCCAATCCAACCCGTTTAGTCATTGTTCTGCGTTCGAATCGTATTGATGCCGAATCGGTGATGAGTCACTTGTTTGCCACCACCGATCTGGAATCCAGTTATCGTGTCAATATGAACATGATTGGTGCCGATGGCCGTCCACAGGTGAAATCAATTCGTTGTATTTTGCTGGAATGGATTGAAATCCGTAAAACCACGGTAACACGCCGTCTGCAATATCATCTGAACAAGATCGAAAAACGCCTACATATTCTCGGCGGTCTGATCATTGCTTATCTGAATATTGACGAAGTGATTCAGATTATTCGTGAAGAAGATCAGCCAAAACCAGTTTTGATGCAGCGTTTTAATATTGACGAGATTCAGGCCGAAGCGATTCTGGAACTGAAATTGCGTCATTTAGCCAAGCTTGAAGAAATGGAAATGCGCCGTGAGCAGGAAGAACTGGAAGCAAAAGCGGCAGTAATTCGTGAACAACTGGCCAATCCGGAATCTTTAAAAAGCCTGATCATTTCTGAACTGAAAGACGATGCCAAGAAATTTGGTGATGATCGCCGTTCGCCAATCGTACAGCGTGCCGAAGCTGCTGCAATTAATGAAACTGAAATGTTGCCGGCCGATCCGGTAACGGTGGTGTTATCAGAAGCTGGCTGGATTCGCTGTGCCAAAGGTCATGAAGTCGATGCAGAAAATCTGAATTTCCGTGCCGGTGATCAGTACTTGAGTCATGCACAGGGCAAATCCAATCAACGCGTTTATGTATTAGATGACACTGGCCGTAGCTATGCCTTGGCCATCAACACATTGCCATCCGCACGTGGTCTCGGTGAGCCGCTCAGTTCAAAACTGTCTCCTGGCAGTGGGGTGGGTTTTAAACAGGTTCTGGTGGCAGAGGATGAAACTGAAATTCTAGCAGCAAGCAACAAAGGCTATGGCTTTAAAACCCAGGCCAAGCAGCTGGATACCAGTGCCAAAGCCGGGAAAGCTTTCCTGAATTTATCTGAAGGGGCAGAGGTCATGAACCTGCAGCCACTCGATGATGCCACGCATGTTGCACTGCTCAGTTCGGCAGGACGCCTGTTGATTGTCGATTTAGCAGAATTACCTGTATTGAACAAAGGTAAAGGAAATAAATTGATACAACTTGAAGATGGTGATCAAATTTTGTCCATGACAATATTGAAGCTTGATGAAATAATTCAAGTGCTTGCAGGACAACAGCAGTTAAAATTAAAAGGGGATGATTTGCGCAAATATATCGGCAAGCGCGGTGCAAAAGGACAGCTTTTACCACGCGGATATCAAAAAGCAAATAAACTGTTGATTCAAAGATAAGACTAGCATCCATCCTGCGAAATACGTTATATATGAACAACGATTCAACAAGATGGATGCAATATCGCACATATACAAGTCTAAAAATGGCGTGTGATATTGAAAAAAACAGTTGAAATACTAAGGATTATGATTGGAGAGATGGCCATTATGGAAAAAATTTGGTTTGCTGAATACCAAAAAACAGGGATTCCAGAAACAGTAGAATTACCAGCAGAAAATACTTCTCTAGTAGATGTTTTTGAGCGTAATTTCCAAAAATTCGGCTCGCGTGATGCCTTTATCTTTATGGATAAGGCCATGACTTTCAATGAATTGGAAGAGGCGAGCCGCAAGTTTGCAACTTATCTACAAAGCTTGGGGTTGGCAAAAGGTTCACGTGTGGCAGTAATGATGCCAAACGTTCTTCAGTATCCGGTTGTGGCACTTGGGGTGTTCCGCGCAGGTTTGGTACTGGTCAATGTGAATCCACTCTATACATCACGTGAACTTGAGCATCAATTGAATGATTCAGGCGCTGAAGTGCTAGTGATTATTGAGAACTTTGCTTCTGTTTACCAAGCAATTATTGGTAAAACACCAGTGAAGCATGTCGTGGTAGCTTCTGTCGGTGACATGCTGGGTGCCTTGAAAGGGACACTGGTGAACTTTGTATTGCGTTCTGTGCGCAAACAAATTCCAGCGTGGGATATTCCAGGCCATGTGAGATTCAATGCGGCCTTGTCTAAAGTTAATCCAAGTAACTATAAACGCCCTGAATTGACCCTTAGCGATACAGCAGTTCTTCAGTACACAGGTGGTACGACGGGTGTATCTAAAGGTGCTGAACTGACACATCGTAACCTGGTTGCGAACATGTTGCAGTGTGACGGTATTTTCCAGAGCAAATTTGGTGCGCAAGATGGTCAGCCAGATGACCGTATTTTCTGTGCTTTGCCGCTTTATCATATCTTTGCATTCATGGTATGCGCACTTTACGGTATGTACAAAGGTCAGGCGAATGTTCTGATTCCAAACCCGCGTGATTTACCTGCGGTGATGAAAGAGCTACGTAAATACCAGCCGACTTTCTTCCCGGCAGTGAACACACTTTTCAATGCGCTGGTAAACAATGAAGAGTTCAAGCAACTTGATCATAGCAAATTGAAAATGGCGATGGGCGGCGGTATGGCCGTACTTCCTTCTACCGCAGCAGCATGGAAGAAAGTTACCGGAACCAATATCGTTGAAGGTTATGGCTTGTCTGAAACTTCTCCGGTGGCAACAGCAAACCCACCTGCGTCTGAAGAATTCAGTGGCACTATTGGCATTCCATTGCCATTGACTGAAGTGGCTATTCTGGATGATGAAGGCAATGAAGTTCCACTGGGTGAGCAAGGTGAAATTTCAATCCGTGGTCCTCAGGTCATGAAAGGCTACTGGAACCGTCCAGATGAAACTGAAAAGGTCATGGTGAATGGCTTCTTCCGTACCGGTGATATCGGTGTTATGGATTCACGTGGTTATGTGAAAATTGTAGATCGTAAGAAAGACATGATTCTAGTGTCTGGTTTTAACGTCTATCCATCTGAGATTGAAGAGGTTGTAGCAACTCATCCAAAAGTACTGGAAGTGGCTGCGATTGGTGTGCCAGATGAAAAATCGGGTGAAGTGCCAAAACTGTTTGTTGTGAAAAAAGATCCGTCTTTAACCACAGAAGAAGTTTTAGCATTCGCTAAAGAAAACCTGACCGGTTATAAACGTCCACGTTATGTCGAGTTTATGGATGAATTGCCAAAATCCAACGTAGGTAAAATCCTGCGTAAAGATTTACGTAAAACAGCCTAATACCTGTAAGAAAAAAAAGCGCCATCAGGCGCTTTTTTTGATTTGGACTTTTTATTTTTTCATTAACCAGCGATCAAAATAAGGACGACCTACGCCGACTACTCCCAAGAAAATAAACATGGTACCGAACTGGCGAGTAAATCCGGTTTGATTAAAGCTGCCATAACTTAGAATGTTATCGACCAAGCAATACACCAGAATCGCGACCAGCCAGTGCCAGAGAGGCATACGCTTGATACCGACGAAATAAAAGGCAATCCATAAAATGGCAAAGGTGAAGATTGGTGACCAGATATTCATATTGGCACAAATGACAGCCATCAGAAATGCCACAATCGGCAGGACAATTTTTAATACGCGATCCACTTGACGTTGATGCTGGCGTTGTTTCTCGAGGACATCGAACATTTCATTTTGATCAGGCGCGACCATAGTGAATCCTTAACAAGTAATAAAAAGCACTCTATTTAACAAAATTTATTCACGAAATGCCATGCTATGATAGAGATAAAATTTTCATGAGAAAAAACAGATGCACAGCATTAGTGGGGTTATTTATCTCATTTTGGCCGCTTGTCTTTTGCCTTATGTGTTTACATTGATTGCAAAAAAATCAGCAGGCTTCAGCAGCAAAGACAATCAGAACCCACGGGCATTTTTAGAAAAGTCTTCAGGCTTGGCCAGTCGCGCGAATGCTGCCCAGCAGAATAGCTTTGAAAGTTTGCCACTCTTTATTGCTGCTATTCTAATGGCGGAATATATGGTGGTGCCGCAAAGTGTAGTGATGACTTTTGGTGTAGCTTATCTGGTTTTTCGTGTGTTGTACGGAATCTGCTATTTGGCCAACTGGGCGACTTTACGCTCTATCGTATGGTTGCTCTCGATGTTATGTCCGGTAGCTTTATTGCTGCTGATCATCAAGTTGGTTTAAGTCATCAGGTCTGCGGACATATTTACAGTTCGATATTTTAAAATCCAAAAAAATCTTTAAAAACCGTTATAATTGTCGCGGTTTTTTAAAAGATATAACTTGTTAAAGAGTGATGCTATGAGCTACAGCAATATCCCAGCGGGTAAAGATGCGCCAAACGATATCTATGTGATCATCGAAATTCCTGCAAATGCAGCACCAATCAAATACGAAATCGATAAAGATTCTGATGCGTTATTTGTAGACCGTTTCATGGGTACAGCAATGTTCTACCCAGCAAACTACGGTTATGTACCAAACACACTATCGCTTGATGGTGACCCATTAGACGTACTGGTTGTAACACCTCATCCAGTAGAGCCAGGTTCAGTCATTCGTTGTCGTCCTGTCGGTAAATTGAACATGGAAGATGACGGTGGTGTTGATGCGAAACTGGTTGCAGTTCCACATGACAAACTGACCCCAATCTACAAAGATGTTCAGGAATATACTGATCTTCCTCCATTGTTGATCAGCCAGATCGAACATTTCTTTCAGCACTACAAAGATTTAGAGCCAGGAAAATGGGTTAAGTTAAGTGGTTGGGAAGGTGCTGATGTTGCGAAACAAGAAGTACTGGACTCAATTGCTGCTTATGCAGAAGCAAATAAATAATTGCTTTTTGTTGTCCAGGTTTTAACTTTTTAAAGCCTGGAATAAAAAAAACCTGCACAATGTGCAGGTTTTTTTATGGCTTGAAATTCGTGTGAATTAGAATAATTTCACAGGAATGTCTAACCAGATACGCCATTCATTAGTGTCACCAATGTAGTTTCCGTATTGGTATTCATCACTCGCACGGTAGTATGAGTGACGTACACGTAAGCTGGTATCTTTAGCAAAACCAGATTGAACTGTATATTTTACCTGATTAAAGAATTCACGTTCTTGAGCATCACCAGTGATTAATTGAGAGCGATCATTTTGATTAGCAACATCAATATCCCAACCATATACAAATGCAGAAGTCCAAGATAGGCCAGGAACATTCATTGCACTGAAATCGTAAGTGTATTGAAGCTGTGCTGATTTTTCATCATTACCAATGAAGTCAGACAGGTATGAGTTCGGCATATAAATGGTTTGATGACCATCACCTACACCTTGACCTAAACCATAGTCATAACCTGTATTACCTGTATTTTGTTGGTAAGCTAGCATGACATTGTGTGGGCCTTTATTATAGGTCGTAGAAATTGCCCAAATATTGTTGCTTAACTTATTTAGATCATTTGTGGTATGCGAATAAGTGTATGCACCACCATCTGACTTTTTATCCCAATCAGTATGATAGCCACTAAAGTCATGAGTTAAAGTACTACCATTCGCCAATGCATAATTATAGTTTGCATTAACATAATGACGCTCTAGGCGGTCTTTAATGTCTGTACCATAGTAAGAAGCATTAACTGCATCATTAAATTTGTATTTTGCACCCCAAACTACTGCGCGCTCCAATTCATTACCATCAGATTTGATCTGGCTTGAACGCTGGTTTTCAGTAAATTTACCAGCAACGAGGCTTAAGTTTTCGATTTCATTACTTTCAACCAATACACCTGTAAAGTATTCAGGTACTAAACGCGCAGTATTGCTTGCAAGTACAGGTAAGTCTAAAACCTGAGTACCATAAGTAGCAGTCGTGTTTGAAACACGTGCTTTTACATATGCGCCGCCACGTGCCCAATGATCATAAGCTGAACCATCCGGATGTTGAGGAATCATGTCATTACCGGCATGCGCATTTTCACCCAATTTGAAAGATGCATCACCGATAATACCGGCACCAAAGCCGACTACACCTTTGGTAAAACCAGAGTCTAATTTAACGATCGCAGTCTGAGCAGCTGAACTTGTATCATTAACAACTTCACGTGCACCGGTTTGATTGTTGTTATAGTTTGTTTTATCGCGGTGCAAATAGCCGGTACGGAAAAGTACAGAACCTTCTGCGTCTTCTACAAAACCTTTCGATTCGCTTTGCTCGCTAGCGAAAGCGGTAGAAACCAAAGCAGCCTGAATCAAAACTGCTAATGTTAATTTTTTTGAATTTTGCATTGGGAAGAGAGCCTTATACAAATTGATCGGAATTTTTTAGGAATTGTATAAGAATTGCTGAAAAAATGTCATTTTTTATTGGATATATTCCACTAAAGTTTAGATTTTTTTAACTCAAATTAAACAATAGCAAGGATTTGATATGATTAATTTCTGACCTATCGGTAAAAAGTGAGTAAAAACATAATCCTATTGGAAGATATAAATGATATTTCTGAAGTAGTGAAATAAACATGATCAGCTTGTTTATTTTAGAATGTGCAAAAATTTGATCAAAAATTACGCACTATTTTTTAGCACAAATTTTAGTCATTCTAAAAATAGAATCAAAATGGGGCAAATTGTAAATGATTATGTATAATTATTAAAAAAGTGAAGAAATACCCTTAAATACATTTATTTAAGAGAAAGCCTAGATAATTTAGTTTTTCATAATTTAAATTTTAATTTAAAAACAATGATTTAAATTTTATTTGTCTTTTTAGATTTATTATTTTGGTTCCTTTTATCCAGATTGGCATAGCTCTTGCAAATTTTGAGCTTGAGTTTAATCAATGATCATAAAAACGTCTCAGACGATCTGGGGGAGCCACACAATGAAATTAACATTAAAAGTATTATCTCTTGCTTTATTGGGCGCTGTATCTTCTTTTACTTTTGCCGAAGAACCTGTTGCTGAACATACGGTATCTGGAAATATCAGCGTACTTTCGAGCTATAACTTGCGTGGTATTACTAACATTCCTGAAAATAGCGGCGCTACCTTACAAGGTGGACTTGATTATAACCATGCGTCTGGCTTCTATGCAGGTTGGTGGGGATCTACGCTAGATTACCCTTTGTCTGAAGAAGGACGTGATGCTTTCGAAAATAACTTCTATGCTGGCTATAGCCATGCAGTCAATGATGACTTAGGTTTAACGATCGGTACGACCTACTATTATTATTATGAATCTGATGTCAATTCTGATGGATTTGAGCTGTTACTGGGTATGAGCTATAAAGATTTGGGCGTTACAGCACAAACTCTTCTTGAAGATACTACTTGGGGCAATGCAGGTGATACCTATTTAAAAGCTACTTATAGCTATGCTTTACCACAAGATTTCAGCTTGGATACAGCTTTAGGCTTATACGCTTATGAAAAATCAGGTGACTTTATTGAAGGAACTACAGAAAGTTTTGGTTTCCGTCATTTTGACATCGGTTTAAGCAAGCCACTTGGTGACACAGGTGTAACTGCAAGCATGAATTATATCTTGGGTGGTTATGATCGTTTTGATGAAAAACAAAAGAATAAAGTCGTATTTGGACTCGGTTATAGCTTCTAATCCTCTTTAGATAAAAAGGCGACCTTAGGTCGCCTTTTTTTAATGATCTAAATCTGCTGCTGCCCGCGATAAGACAGGGCCTCCGAAAGATGCTGACTTTGAATATCTGGACTTTGATTTAAATCGGCAATGGTGCGTGCAACACGCAAGACCCGATGATAGCCGCGCGCTGATAAATTCAGTTTTTGCTGAGCCATTTCAAGCATATTCTGAGCAGACTGATCTAATGCGGCATATTGCTCTAACTGCTTTGGACTCAAACTCATATTCAAGGTATTTTGCCGTTGCATCTGAATTTCATAGGCTGCAATGACGCGTTGTCTAACCGTTTCTGAGTTTTCTGTAGGTCGATTGTCCTGTAATTCATGCGCTTGTAATGGCGGTACATCAATATGCAAATCAATCCGATCCAGCAACGGGCCTGAAATCCGGTTCTGATAGCGTTTAATACTTTCGGGTGAACATTGGCAGCGGATATCTTGATTGAATGCATACCCACATGGACATGGATTCATGGCAGCCACCAACTGGAAATTAGCCGGAAAGGTAATTTGGCGTGATGCCCGGGAAATGACGATTTCCTTGGCTTCCAAAGGCTGACGTAGAACCTCCAGCACTTTGCGGTCGAATTCAGGCAGTTCGTCCAGAAATAAAACCCCTAAATGTGCCAGGGTAATTTCTCCTGGCTTGGGGTGTGAGCCGCCACCGACCAATGCCACCGCAGAAGCAGTATGGTGTGGTGCTCGAAACGGCCGTTGTCCAAAAGGGTGATTGGCATTCGCCACCGAATAAATACTGGCCACTTCCAGATTTTCCTGCGTCTTTAAGGGCGGCAAAATACTGGCCAATCGAGAAGCCAGCAAGGTCTTGCCTGTTCCGGGTGGGCCTCGAAACAGCAGGGAATGACCACCTGCCGCAGCAATTTCCAAGCCACGCCGTGGTCGTAATTGTCCTTTTACATCCGCCAGATCAAACTTATAAAAATGGTCTGTATTGAGTGGACTGGCTTCTATTTGCGGTAAGCGCTGCGCTTGGGAAAGATGTTCACACACTTCTTTTAAATGATTGGCTGCAAAGACTTTAAAGTCTGGGAGCTGACAGGCTTCCTGTGCATTGGGGCCAGGCAAAATCAGTTGATGCTGGTCACTTTGACAGGCAATGGCAATACTTAAGGTGCCGCTGACAGGACGTAATTGACCATCGAGGGCCAACTCGCCAATAAACTCCAGATGCTCAGTACAATCTTCAGGCAGCTGGCCTGAAGCCACTAAAATGCCTAATGCAATCGGTAAATCCAGACGTGATCCATCTTTCGGTAGATCTGCTGGCGCCAGATTAATGGTCAGACGTTTGGTCGGAAATTGAAAGCCGCTATTCAAAATGGCAGAGCGTACCCGGTCTTTACTTTCACGTACCGCTGCTTCGGGAAGCCCCACTATAGTGAGTGAAGGCATACCCGAACTGACATGAACTTCGACTTCAATTAAAGGCGCATGCAGGCCCAGCAAGCCTCGCGTATAAATTTTAGCAAAAGACATTATTATTGTTCCAATATGGTGCGTTATTTTTATCGTTCTGGTGTCTTTTGTGCACTGTAGTTGTGCTTATTTTTTGTTCGAAATTTTCTCTTCTAATGCTTCCACCTGTTTGAGCAAATCATTCAGGCGATGATTGGCATTATTTAGGGCAGTACGCTGACGTTCTATTTCTTCTTTAGACACCAAATCCATTTTCGCCACAGCTTCATTTAACAGGGCACGGATATTATGTTCCAAATCTTTCTTGGGTTGTTCGACTTGCTGCAAAATTGCTTGTAATAAAGTTTCAATCATCGTCTGATCCATCGCCGTAGAAAGGAGCGCACAGTTTAGCATTGCTAAAATGCAGACTATAGTATTTCAGACAAAATATAGACTTATTCGATTAAAGATATTGTAAAAATCCACATAAAAAATGTCTATTTTTTGAAGATTCAAAGCCTTTATCCGTATAAAATAAGGTATAAATAAACCACATGCCAGGCTTTCTAATTTCCCCCGACCTTAGGAATCTTGGCATGAAATTTGAACGTAAAACCTTACTGGTGAAATAAGCCGAAGGAAAACAAACATGAAGCTCGTAACTGCAATTGTAAAACCTTTTAAATTAGATGATGTTCGCGAAGCATTGTCTGAAATTGGTGTTCAAGGCATCACTGTAACTGAAGTGAAAGGCTTTGGTCGTCAAAAAGGCCACACTGAACTCTATCGTGGTGCTGAATACGTTGTAGATTTCTTGCCGAAAGTCAAAATTGAAATCGCGATTAGCGATGAAATGGTAGACGCGGTGATTGAATCTATTACTCGTGTGGCGAGCACTGGAAAAATCGGTGACGGAAAAATTTTCGTGACTAACTTGGAACAAGTCATCCGTATTCGTACAGGTGAAACAGGTGCAGACGCTGTCTAACTTGGCACGAAGTTTGCTGAGTACCTAATAACTCACAAAAACTTGGTTGGGGGATACGAATGAAAAAAATGCTACTCGCGTTCGGCATGGCCGGCGCTCTTTTTGGTGGTTCTGTTGCATGGGCTGAAGAAGCTGCAACAGCAACAACACCGACAGAAGAAATTGTGCTTGTTGAAGAAGCAGACGATACAACAAATACAACAACAGACACTACAGCAGCAATTGCTGAAGCAGCGCCAGTTGAAGCTGCAGCACCTGCAGAAGAAGAACCAACGCTAGATACCGGCGATACCGCCTGGGTTTTAACCTCTACCGCTCTAGTTTTACTCATGACCATTCCTGGCTTGGCGCTATTTTATGGCGGTATGGTCCGCAAGAAAAACGTTCTAGCGACGATGGCACATAGCTTTATTGCTGCAGCGGTGGTCAGTATTGCCTGGGTGATTATTGGTTATACCCTAGCTTTCGGTGAAGGCAATGCCTTTATAGGCGGCCTGGACAAGTTCATGCTGGCCGGTATTACCACAGAGGCGCTTTCAGGCACGATTCCTGAAATCCTGTTTGTGATTTTCCAAATGACTTTTGCCATCATTACGGTTGCCATCATCAGCGGTTCGATTGCAGAACGTATGAAATTTGGTGCTTTCGTTGCTTTTATCGCACTTTGGGTGGTGATTGTTTATGCACCAATTACCCACTGGGTATGGGGTGGTGGCTGGTTAGGTAACGACGGCGCGCTTGATTTTGCCGGTGGTACGGTTGTACATATCAACTCGGGTGTTGCCGGTCTGGTAGCGGCATATATGCTGGGCAAACGTATGGGTTTGGGTCGTGAATCTATGGCACCGCATAACCTGACGCTTACAGTAGTTGGTGCATCTTTGCTCTGGGTAGGCTGGTTCGGTTTCAACGGTGGTTCTGCATTAGGTGCCAACGGTTCTGCAGGCTATGCCTTGATCGTGACTCAAGTCGCAGCAGCGGCAGCAGCCATCTCCTGGTTAATCACTGAAAAACTGGCACGTGGTAAAGCTTCTGTACTGGGCGGCGTATCGGGTGCAGTTGCTGGTCTGGTGGTCATTACTCCAGCTGCAGGTTTTGTGACTGTAGGCGGCGCATTGGCGATGGGTCTGATCGGTGGTGTGGTGTGCTTCTGGGGGATTACTGCACTGAAACGCGCATTGAAAGCCGATGATTCTTTAGATGCTTTTGGCCTGCATGGTGTAGGTGGTATTGTTGGCGCGATTTTAACGGCCTTCTTTGCCAGCGAATTCATCATGGGTGACAATGCTCCTGCCAATGTCATGCATCAGCTTTGGGTGCAAGTGGAAGGTGTACTGGCAACCATTGCTTACTCTGCGATCATGACCTTCATTATCCTGAAAGTCATTGACTTGATCATTGGAATCCGTGTGGCATCTGATGATGAGCGTATGGGTCTGGATTTAAGCCAACATGGCGAACGTGTCGAATAATAATAAATCCACCATAATCAATATATAGTGTAAAACAGCCCGAATGGGCTGTTTTTTTTCTATATGTTGCGTAAAACTCTACAAAGTTTGTAATTTTTGCTACACTCGGAATCCATCTGGATTTGTTCAATTAAACCGCTATGCATTGCCCATTTTGCAATACTGCAGACAGTAAAGTGATTGATTCACGCCTGGCAGCTGAAGGATGTCAGATTCGTCGTCGCCGTGAATGTGTCAGTTGTAATGAACGCTTCACTACCTTTGAAAGCTATGAAGTGGTGATGCCGCGCGTCATCAAGTCGGATGGTAAAAATGAACCTTTCGATGAAGCCAAATTACGCCGTTCCCTGATGCATGCCTTACAAAAACGCCCGGTGACCCAAGAGCAGATTGAAACGGTGCTGAGCGATATTCAGCTACAGATTCGTCGTTTAGGTGAGCGTGACGTGAAATCACGTACCATCGGTGAAATCGTGATGCAGTCTTTATTTGCTCTGGATCATGTTGCTTATGTGCGTTTCGCTTCGGTCTATCAGGATTTTCAGGATGTTGAAGCTTTTCGTCATCAGATTGAACAGATGCAACAACGAGAATTACAAGAATAAGCATGGTTGAACTGAATCAAGATCAAGTCTGGATGCGCCGGGCCATTGAATTGGCTCGTCAAGGGCAATATTCCACCAAACCGAATCCGAATGTCGGCTGCGTCATTGTTAAAGATGGCATCGTGATTGGTGAAGGCTTTCATCCCCAAGCCGGCCAGCCACATGCTGAAGTCTTTGCGCTGCGTCAGGCCGGTGAACAGGCCCGTGGTGCAACCGCTTATGTGACTTTAGAACCTTGTGCGCATTATGGCCGTACGCCGCCTTGTGCCAAGGGTCTGGTTGAAGCAGGTGTGGCTAAAGTTGTCGTGGCCTGTCCAGATCCCAATCCGCTGGTGGCTGGCAAGGGTGTACAGATCCTGAAAGATGCCGAAATCGAAGTCGAGATTGGCATCTGTGAAGATGAAGCGCATCAGCTGAATCAAGGCTTCCTGAAAGCCATGGCGACTGGCATGCCTTATATGCGTTTAAAAATTGCCTCAAGTCTGGATGGCCGTACCGCGATGGCATCGGGTGAATCAAAATGGATTACCGGTTTAGCAGCACGTCAGGATGTACAGCACTGGCGTGCGATTTCAGGCGCAGTGATTACCGGGATTGATACGGTTCTTGCGGATGACTGTGAACTGAATGTGCGTCAACTGGATGGCCTTGAAGATATCAAGACTGTGGTGCAACCGAAACGGATTATTCTGGACCGTCAGGGGCGTTTACCACTCAACGCAAAAATTTTAGTGCAACCTGAAACAGTGATGGTCATGGGGCCATTTCGTCAGGAGCTTGCAGATCTGGGTGTGCTACACTTGCCGGTACAGCCTTTAGCAGAATTATTAAAGCAACTGGTTCAACAGCATCAGATTTATGATGTCTTGGTGGAAGCAGGGGCGACCTTATCTACGGCATTTTTACAACAAAAATTGGTTGATGAACTGATCAGTTACGTTGCACCGACCCTATTGGGTCAGTCTGCGCGTACCATGTTTAATGCAGAATTTAGCCATATGGCCGAACAACTCCGATTTAAGCTGCGCGATGTAACTCGCTTAGGTGATGACGTGCGCTTCAGGCTAATTCCTTTTCAAGAGACACTATGAGTTCAGAGTCTACGGTTTATCATAAACGTCGCCATGCGGCACGTACCACCGATGAATATCTTTTCCATCAACTGGTTCCTTATCTGGGCAATAAGCGCCGTTTACTGCATTTAATTCTGGAAGCTCTGGAGAGTACAGGAACCCTGAAACGTAGCGATGGCCGTGCTCCAATCTTTGCTGACTTTTTTGCAGGTTCAGGCGTGGTCTCGCGTTTGGCCCGTCAGAATGGTTATCGCGTCATTGCCAATGACTGGGAACCGTATAGCCATGCGCTGAATCATGCGGTACTGGCCTGTACTGAAGCACCGGCATTTAAAGAACTCGGTGGCTATCAGAAAGCGATTGATTATCTGAACCGTCTGCCGGAAGTTAAAGGCTGGGTGACGCATAACCTGTGTCCGCGTAATGATGAAATTTATGATCCAGCCCGTGATCGTTTGTTCTTTAAACGTCGTAACGGCATGCGTATTGATGCCATCCGTCAGCAGATTGCAGCCTGGCAGGCACAAGGTGCAATTGATGATGTGGAAATGTCTGCCTTGCTGGCACCCTTGCTGTATTCCGCCAGTTTTGTCAGCAATACTTCTGGTGTTTTCAAAAGCTTTCACCATGGTTGGGGCGGGAAAACCCAAACTGCGCTGGAACGGATTGAATCTTTACTATGGTTAACGCCAAGTCGTTTTTGTGAATCGGATCAGAAAAAAGGAATGGCCGCAGAAATGTGGTGTGTCGATGCCCAGCATCTGGCCAACCAGATGAACGGTTTTGAAGTAGACGTAGCTTATCTGGATCCACCGTATAATCAGCATGCTTATAGCAGTAATTATCATGTGCTGAATGCGCTGACCTTATGGGATCAGGCCGATTTACCGACTCCAGATACCAAGGGCTTTAAGAGCGGGATTGACCGGGCATGGCGCAAAGAGCGTCCGAGCCAGTACAATTCCTCTAAATATGCCAAAGAAGCTTACGAGAGCCTGTTGGCGACCATTAATGCACGTTTCATCCTGACCAGTTATTCAACTGACGGGAATATCAGCGCAACTGATTTGTTACAGGCCAATCTGAAACGTGGCCGGGTGACCTTGCTGACCCAAGATGTGCCGCGTTATCGTGTTAGCAAACAGCGCCAGTCTGAACGTGCACGCGTGCTGGAATTTATTGTGATTACCGATACCCACGCCAAGTCAGGTCCACCGATCCGTCAATTACTCAGCCAGCTGCATCATTATGCAGAATTGGGCGGTGTGGATACGACCGGCGTCAGTACCCAGTTGGCCCTCTGGTAAAAGAATTGAAAAGGAAATAAAAATGTTTACAGGTATTATCGAAAGCCTCGGCAAAGTCGAAAGTCTGCAAAGCGTTGGCGGTGATGTACGTTTGCGTATCCAGACTGATCTGGACATGTCCGATGTACATCTGGGTGATTCTATTGCGACCAATGGTATCTGCCTGACCGTGATCGACTGGGGCGAGAACTGGTATGCGGCTGATGTTTCCCGTGAAAGCTTGAACCGGACCACGCTCGGCACCTGGAAAGCCGGTCAGCCTGTCAATGTTGAAAAAGCCATGTTGCCGACTACGCGTTTTGGCGGTCATATTGTGTCAGGTCATGTGGATGCAGTCGGTGAAATCACGCTGGTTCGTGAAGATGCACGTTCGATTTATTATGAAGTCACTGCACCTGCTGAAATTGCCAAATACCTGGCAGAAAAAGGCTCGGTTACAGTTGATGGTATTAGCCTGACGATTAATCATTTACGTGGCAGTGTGATCAGTCTGAACCTGATTCCGCATACTGCTGAACGGACCAATATTGGTACCTGGAAAGTCGGTAGCAAGGTCAATCTGGAAGTGGATGTATTGGCACGTTATATCGAGCGCTTATTGCTCGGTGATAAAGCCGCCGAAGCCACTGAACAATCAAAAATCAGCATGGATTTCCTGGCTGAAAATGGTTTCTTAAAATAAGAGAAATGTTGATTTACTGAACAGTCTGATTGAAAAATTAGACTGTTTTTTTATTTTTCGGGATAATCAGCAGTTCAACTTGCAAATATTGCCTGGGTGGACGGGTCGAATGCTCGATTTTTTACTGAACTTGGAACAGTCATTGCCGCTATTGCTCGATCAATATGGGGTATGGATTTATGCAATCCTGTTTCTGGTGATTTTTGCAGAAACCGGTTCTGTATTTTTCTTTTTCCTGCCGGGTGACAGTCTATTGCTGGCTGTGGGAGCTTTGTGCGCCAGCAGCGACCTGGTGACCTTGCATTCGATGGGGCTGTTGTTATTCACTGCCTCGGTGCTGGGCTATAGCGTGAATTATTACACCGGAAAAGTTCTCGGCTTAAAATATTTCAACCAACATTCACGTTATTTCAAGCCGGAATATATGGTGAAAACCAACCACTATTTTATGAAACATGGCGGTAAAACTATTTTAATCGCACGTTTTATTCCCTTTGTCCGCTCATTTGGCCCTTTTGCTGCCGGTTCAGCGCATATGAGCTTTGCCACATTCAGCTTTTATAATATTGCGGGTGGCATCCTCTGGATTGGCACTTTATTAAGCATTGGCTATCTGCTCGGAAATGCTGCCTTTATGCTGGCAGATTTTTTGTAAGATGCGACATAGAAGATAAAAAAGCCCGAATTTTCGGGCTTTTTTAATGTGAAAGGATCATTTAAATATTGCGTGGCTGATCAGAAAATTCAGAATTTTTCAGCATATACTCGATTTCTTCTTTGGCTGCCGCACGCATTTTTTCACGCAGTGCATTGACGGTCTGTTCAATCACGGTTTCTGCCTCAAGTTCCAGACGTAAACGCACACTTTCTAATTCGGATAAAATGCTCTGATCCTCAATCTGGATGCGACCTCTGGCAAAATCAAAAGTCGTCTCAGGATTTTTTGCATAACGTGCGACATAGTGCTGCACTTCAGCTTCTAGATGCGTATTTATTTCAGCAAGCATTTGGATCTGTTCGCTCAATTTTCGCTGTTCTTCAAGACGTAGCTGTTCTTGATAGGCCTGTTCCTCGGCACGCTTTTCGGCCAAAGCTT
This sequence comes from Acinetobacter sp. CIP 64.7, assembly GCF_000369745.1. Lineage (GTDB taxonomy): Bacteria > Pseudomonadota > Gammaproteobacteria > Pseudomonadales > Moraxellaceae > Acinetobacter > Acinetobacter fasciculus. Next base: position 185,916 of record NZ_KB850177.1, read on the forward strand.
TTTCGAGCGCGAGCTGTTTGCGAATACGGGCTTCTTCAATCAATTCGGCCTTGCGCTGCGCATAGGCTGCTTCAATCTTGCGTTCAGATTCCTGCTGCAAGTGCTGGTCACGACTCTGCCATTCTTCCAAAGACGTTTCTGGCTTTAAAATATCGCAGATCCGAGAGAGGTCATCGATAAAGGTCTGACGCACAGCTTCCGGCACATTTAACCAGCGCTGTTTAAAATCGGGACCTACATTTAATGCCACGTGCCTCTCCTTGTGGATGATATCGGTTAAAGCTTATGGGTGTCCGGTTCAATACCTAATCGACGATATTGCTTGAATTTTTCACGACCCAGCTGTTTAGCTGTTTCATGATTTTCAATGATCTCAATAATGTGACTAAATTTTGCGTAAGGTTCAAGTGCTTCCGGATTAAAATTGAAAATAATCCAGTCGGACTGTTCCGGTAGTGTGGCCGAAATACAGACCATCGCCTGAGGCTGGTCAATACCATGTGGAATAAAGCTGCTGGGGTCAAAGCTCCACAGACGTTCATCTAGCTGCTGTTGCAAATCTGTATCGGCACACAGTAACCAGATCCGCGCCGGCTGACGCAGAATCTTACGGCATAAACGACAAGTGCTGTCCACTTGTCGTTCAGGGCTTTTTTCAAATAAATAAAAGCTGACTTTAGCCATTGCTTTGAACGCGATTCGCCAGGAATTGCATCAATAATGGAACTGGACGGCCGGTCGCCCCTTTATTGGTGCCTGAATTCCACGCCGTACCGGCCACATCGAGATGTGCCCAGCGATATTCACGGGTAAAACGTTGCAGGAAGCAGGCTGCAGTCACAGAACCGGCTTTTGGCCCACCGATATTGCCAATGTCCGCAAATGGTGAATCCAGCTGTTCCTGATAGTCATCCAGTACCGGCATACGCCATACCCGGTCAAATGAATGCTGGCCGGCAGCTTCCAGTTCTGCTGCCAGTTTATCATCTGGCGTGAACAGACCTGTCAGCACTGAACCCAAAGCGACCACACAGGCACCGGTTAAGGTCGCAATATCAATCACCAAAGCAGGATTAAAACGTTTTACATAAGTCAAGGTATCACATAGGACCAAACGACCTTCGGCATCAGTATTCAGGATTTCAACCGTCTGACCACTCATGGTCGTTACGATATCGCCAGGACGGGTGGCTTTACCTGAAGGCATGTTTTCTGCTGCAGCGATGGTTCCCACCACATGCAGAGGTAAGCGGGACTCACACAATGCACGCATCGTACCGAGTACAGAGGCTGCGCCACACATGTCATATTTCATTTCGTCCATGCCTGCGCCCGGTTTAAGTGAAATACCGCCAGTATCAAACGTAATGCCTTTACCCACCAAAACTACCGGCGCTTCGCTACGCTCTGACTGATATTCCATGCTGATAATACGACCTGGACGCTCTGAACCTTTACTTACCGCAAGGAAGGCTCCCATGCCTAAATCTGCCATTTGCTGTTCATCCAGCACTGTGACTTTAAGTAGGTCTGGATATTCAGCCGCCAAAGCCACCGCCTGTTCTGCAAGATATTCAGGGAAACAGATATTGCCCGGATGGTTGCCCAGGTCACGTGCCAGATTTTGTCCGCTTTGCACTGCTTGTACCAGTTGCAACTGTTCGGTAGTTAAGACGCTATGAGTGGCAATCAGGTCGATCTGCTCGAGCACAAATTCATTCTTCTTGGATTTATATTCATCATAACCATAGCTGGCCTGAGTCAGGAAGAGCGCAAACAGATAATGGAATTCTTGTGGAAGTTGTGTCAGATCTACAGAAATCTGTTTGAATTTTTTTTGAGTGACTTGAATAATAGTTTGCGCGATTTTTGCAAGTTTTGCCGGTTGCAGTTCAGCGACCTTGCCTAAACCAATTAGTGCTGCATGGCTGGACTGGCTCACCTGACCAATCAGGCTCAGGCTTTCCGCCAACGCTGCCTTGAATTGAGAGGCTTCAATTAATGTGTCTAAATTATTGATTTGATAGGTTGCGGTTGTATTCTGAAGTTGTTCTGAGTCAACTAAAATCAACAAAGATTGACTTGATCCATTCTCTGGGAATGACGTATTAATTGTAAGTTTCATATTCTGTTTTCACGCCTGTCTAGATGGGTAAATCATTCAGTCATTGAAACATTTATCTGAATAGATTTTCAATGGGCAGGGCGGCCTAGGTTTTATATTTTTGCTATTCGGGTAAACTAGCACTCGTTTTATGGACCTTATTTTGGAAGAATTAATTTGATTATTCGGCGTTATCTGGTCAAGCAAGTTGTCTCGACATCCTTGGTGGTGATTGCCTTATTGACCTTGATCATGATGGGCGGTCGACTGATCAAGTATTTTGGTGTTGCGGCGCAAGGCCGTCTGGATGCAGGCATTTTATTTAGCATTATTGGCTACCGTTTGCCTGAATTCTTGACCCTGATTCTTCCGCTCGGTTTCTTTATTGGACTGATGCTGGTGTTTGGCCGTTTATATGTCGACCATGAAATGGCGGTGATGAATGGCAGTGGCGTCAGTCGGCATCAATTGGCGCGTCTACTGGTGCCGATGACCCTGGTGTTTTTGATTGCTCAGGCCGGATTGATGCTGTGGGCTGCGCCGTGGGGCATTCGCCAGTTTGAAGCCCTGACCACCAGTCAGGCGGTACGTACCGGCTTTGACCTGGTGCGACCGAAAGAATTTATCTCCTCTGGGCCCTATACCATTTATGCCGGTGACCTGTCAGAAGACCGTAAAAATTTAAAAGATATTTTCTTTTATCAGCGTGCGGAAAAAGAAGGCAAACCGGATGTGATGATTCTGGCGCAGGAAGCCACCCGAATTGAAGTACCGAATGATGCTGCCAATGTGGTCGATCTGGTTAATGGACGCCGTTATGAGATCTATCCGGGTACACCGCAATATACTCAAGCTGAATTTGAAAGCTATCGTCTGCGCTTAGAAAGCGATGAAGAAGCGCAATTTGCCAGTACTGAAGTTGAGGCCTTACCGACCTCGCAATTGTGGCAGAACCGTCAGGATCCTGTGGTGGCCAGTGAGTTGGGCTGGCGGGTGTTTGTTCCTTTTGCGATTCTGATTGCCCTGATTCTGGCTGTGGCCTTGTCTGAAGTGAGTCCACGACAGGGTCGATATCTCAAGTTATTTCCTGCCCTCATGATTTTTGCCAGTCTGATTGTGGCCCTGATGGCAGTGAAGACGCGGATCAGTAAAGAAGAAATGGGCATTTGGGCCTATCCATTGATTCTGATTGCCTATGCAATTGCGGGTGCCTTGTTCTCGCGTAAACAGAAATTAGGCCCGAAAATCAAGAAACAGATTCAGCGAGTGAGGTCTTAACAATGTTGGCACGTCGTATAGTTGCAAAACATGTGACCCAAACCACTGCGCTGGCGATGCTGGGTGCAACCGCGGTATTGGCGGGTTTACAGGTATTATTTACTTATCTGGGTGAGCTTGGTTCGCTCAAAGATGGTTATGGTGCCTGGGATGCCTTGAAATATGTGCTTTGGGGCGCACCAAATTATTTATATGAAATCCTGCCGATTTCTGCACTGATTGGTGCAGTTTTAGGTCTTGGTACATTAGCCTCGAATAGTGAGCTGATTGTGATGCGTTCGGTCGGCGTGAGCTTATGGCGTATTGTCGGGTGGGTGATCCGTTCAGCACTGTTGTTGGTGGTGTTGTCATTTGCCCTGAGCGAGTGGGTCATTCCTTATACCAATGAACAGGCCAAAAGCGTAAAAAGTGCCAGTAAAGCCGCTCAGCTCGGTGAAGTTCGTGGTTACTGGACTCGGGAAGGGCAGCGCTTTATTTATATCGATTATGCTAACTCGCAAGGTCAGTTGAAAAATGTGCAGATGCTGGACTTTGACCAGAACTATCGTTTGCGCGGTACCTTGCAGGCAGATCAGGGCCAATTTGTTAAAGATGGTTCCTGGACGCTGGACAACACAGAGCAGTTCGATATTCTCCAAAATGGTAATGCCACACTGGTTAAGCAGCAACAGCAACCTTTAGCGCTAGCATTACAGCCTAAATATGTGCATATGGTGACGATTGATCCTGAAGATTTATCGCCGAGTCAACTGGTCAGTTTCATGAGCTATATGCATGAATACAGCCAGGTGCCTAAAACCTATCAGCTGGCCTTCTGGCAAAAACTCGGCTCGCCTTTTGCCCTGATTGCACTAGTAGTGATCGCCTGTTCATTTATCTTCGGGCCATTACGTCAGCAATCCATGGGTTTTCGTCTGGTGATAGCTTTATTTGCCGGACTGGGTTTCTTCTATCTGCAGGACTTCCTCGGCTATGCCAGCTTGATCTATGCACCGTCTCCGGCCTGGTTCGTGTTTATTCCGATTCTGATCATGTTCGGCATCGGCGGATACTTGCTGCATCGGGCACGCTAAGGTACAGGAAAATAGAACAAATCAATCATCATGAGAGGCTTAAACCATATACGGGTCATGGCCTCTTTTTATAAACTTCGCTAAAATAGAGCGATTAATTCGTAGACGAACAGAGTATTTCATTATGACGGATGCAACTGCTGGCAAAATCCCTCACATTTTGGTGATTATGGATGGTGTGGGTCATCGCGAAGCGGTCGAAGACAATGCGTTTTTAGCAGCTAAACGACCAAATTTAACTGCGATACAGGACAAGCATCCGCATGGTTTGATCTCGGGTTCAGGTGAAGATGTCGGCCTGCCGGATGGCCAGATGGGTAACTCTGAAGTTGGACATATGAACCTCGGTGCAGGTCGTGTGCTGTATCAGGACTTTACCCGAATTACCAAAGACATTCGTACGGGCGACTTCTTTGAACATGAAGTTCTGGTCGATGCAGTTGAGAAAGCCAAAGCTGCAGGTGGGGCAGTACATTTGCTTGGCCTTTTGTCTGAAGGTGGTGTGCACTCCCATGAAGATCATATTGTGGCGATGGCAGAGCTAGCGCTAAAACGCGGTGCGCAAGTCTATTTACATGCATTCTTAGATGGTCGTGATACGCCGCCTAAAAGCGCACAACCTTCTTTAGAAAAACTCGATGCCTTATTCGCTCAATATCCAGGTCAAGGTCGTATTGCCACCATGATCGGCCGTTATTTTGCCATGGATCGTGACAACCGTTGGGATCGTGTTGAACAGGCCTATCGCTTGTTGACTGAAGGCGAAGCGGTTCGTACAGCTACCAGCGCAGTTGAAGGTCTCGAACAAGCTTATGCGGCCGATGAGTCGGATGAGTTTGTTAAAGCGACCCGTATTGGCGAGCTGGCGAAAATTCAGGATGGCGACAGCGTCGTATTCATGAACTTCCGCGCTGACCGTGCCCGTGAATTGACCCGCGCATTTGTAGAAAAAGACTTTGCCGGTTTTGAACGTAAAGTTGTGCCAAATCTGGCGAAGTTTGTCATGCTGACGCGTTATCAAGCGACCATTGATGCACCTGTGGCGTATATGCCTGAAGCATTGGTCAACTCGATTGGCGAATACCTGTCTAACTTAGGTAAAACTCAGCTGCGTATCGCGGAAACAGAAAAATATGCACATGTGACCTTCTTCTTCAGCGGCGGCCGTGAAGACGAATATCCGGGTGAGAAACGTATCCTGATTCCATCGCCAAACGTAGCCACTTATGACCTTAAACCGGAAATGAGTGCTTATGAAGTGACTGATGAGCTGGTGGCTGCGATCAATTCAGGTGAATTTGATCTGCTGGTGGTGAACTTTGCCAATGGTGATATGGTCGGTCATACGGGTGTATTCGATGCTGCAGTGAAAGCGGTTGAAGCAGTTGATACCTGTTTGGGCCGGGTTTATGAAGCGGTAATGGCGCAAAAAGGTCATATGATTGTGACTGCCGATCATGGTAACGTAGAGCAGATGCAGGACTATCACAGTGGTCAGGTACATACTCAGCATACCACTGAATTGGTTCCATTTATTTATGTTGGCCCAACTCAGGCCACGATCGCAGAAGGCGGTGTATTGGCAGATGTCGCACCGACTTTATTAAGCCTGATGCAAGTTCCGGTGCCTGCTGAAATGCAAGGTCGTAACCTGATTCAGCTTGATGCATAATTTTCGATAAATTCTAAAAAGGTCAAAGAATGGCAAGAACACGCTGGAAGTCTGTTGTAATACCATGCTTACTGATGTGTTTGAGCCATTCAGCCTGGGGTGCGGGTTCAAATGAGCCCGCATTCGATGATATGGAAATGGATGGGCAGGTCTATTCTGAAATTCCTGTGGCATCCATTCAGGAATTCGTACAAATTTATGGCATTGTAAAAGATAATTATATTCAAGATAAAAATGACGATGCTTTATTCCAGCAGGCCATTCAGGGTCTGGTCAGTGGCTTAGATCGCTATTCCCGTTATTTGTCGCCTGAAGATTATAAGCAGCTGCGTGAATATACCGAAGGGGATCTGGCCAGCATTGATTTCGATCTGCAATTTGACCCGCGGTTGAAGCAATGGGTGGTTCAGGGGCTGAGTGCCGATGCAGATTCAGCCAAGCAGGGACTGCGTAATGGTGTTACGGTTTATAAAATTGACGATCAGATATTAAGTAGCCTGAATCAGGAACAAGTCCGGCAGTTATTGAGCGGAGCCGTTGGCTCTACGCTCACGATCCAGCTTTCCCCGCAAAGTCCGGCCGTTCGTCTGGTCCGCAATACCAAACTAGATACTGAAATTAAATCGAGTTTGCACAATAATCAGGTGCTGGTTTTGCAGGTTAAGGTTTTTCAGCAAGATACTGCCAATGAAATCAAACGTCTAATCGAAAGCTATGCCGACAAGCGCTTAAAAGCCGTGCTATTTGATTTACGCAATAATCCCGGTGGCTTACTCTCGGCTGCAGTTGAATCTGCCGATTTATTTTTGAATCAGGGCGTAATTGTGTCGACCAAAAGCCGCGCTGAAGGTAATCAGCAATTTCAGGCCTTGCCGAGTTTTGAGTTTCAGAATCTGAAAGTTGGGGTATTGATTAATAACCGCTCGGCTTCTGCAGCAGAAGTGTTTACTGCAGCCCTGAAAGAACATAATCGTGCCTGGGTCGTAGGCGAAAAGAGCTATGGCAAAGGCGTAGTACAGAAACTCTTTCCTTTAAGCAACGGTTCGGCTCTACAGATGACAGTATCGCAATACTTTAGCCCGAGTGGCCAGATGATTGAAGGGCGGGGCGTACAGCCGCATTTCAACTATCCGTTTAAGCAGGAAATGCGTGAGGAGAGTTATCTGGAACATGTCACAGACTTGCTGCTCCTGCAAAAATAATTATTCGTCTTCTTCGGTATCCAGTCCGAACTTTTTCAAACGATAGCGCAGGGAACGGAATGACATGCCGAGTTTTTTGGCGGCCAGTGTCCGGTTCCAATGGGTCAGATTCAGCGCATTCAGTAAAATTTCTTTCTCGACCGTTTCCAAATATAGTTCTAGACCCTCTTCAGGCAGCTTTTTTAGGTGCAATCAGGGTTTCGGTCGCAATGATCTCGCTCGTGAGCGTATTTATCTCCTGAGGGCTGTTAAGCGCATGACGTAGCGGTGCACTCTGCAAATGCTGAAGATCAATCCGCTCTTCATCACTTAAAGTAATTGCGCGTTCCATAATATTACGCAATTCACGTACATTACCTGGATAATATTGTCCCAATAAGAACTCTTTGCTACGTTCGGTCAGTTTTTTATTGGGAATGTCCCATTCCTGGCAAATCTTCTGAATAAAGTGTTCGGCCAATAACAGAATATCCTGGCCTCGTTCACGTAATGGCGGTAAAGTCAGATCCATTACATGAATACGGAAATATAAATCCTGACGGAATTTGCCTTGTTGCACCAAGGCTTCCAGATCCTGATGCGTGGCACTGATCACACGGAAATCCACATCAATTTCGGTATCCGAACCGAGTGGACGAATACGTTTTTCCTGTACGGCACGTAACAATTTGACCTGCATAGAAAGCGGTAATTCTGCAATTTCATCCAGAAACAGACTGCCACCATGGGCAGATTGAATCAGTCCCTGTTTGTCCTGAGCAGCGCCGGTAAAGCTGCCTTTCTTATGCCCAAACAGTTCGCTTTCCATCAACTCAGTCGGAATGGCGCCACAGTTAATCGCAATAAAAGGACCTTCATTGCGGTTACTCAGGCGATGGACCAGATTGGCCACGACTTCTTTACCTGTTCCCGATTCACCAGTGATAAAAACCGGTGCTTGGGATCGGGCAATTTTTTGTAAGGTAATACGTAGTTGCTGGATCGGCAGGGATTGTCCAATCAGCATTTTATGTTCAAGCGCTTCATTTGGATTATTATGCGAATAATCCACCGGTTTATTCAGGGCTTTTTGTAAGAGTTGTTCCAGATGTTTCTGATTGATCGGTTTGCTGACAAAATCAAAGGCCCCGGCTTTGAGCGCAGCAATGGCGATTTCCATATTGCCATAGGCGGTCAGAACCGCGACCGGAAGTGTCGGGTAAAGATTGCCAATCCAATCCAGTAACTCCAAACCATTGCCATCGGGCAGATTCAGGTCGGTCAGACAGGCATCATATTGATGATTGGCAAGGCATTTTTTAGCGTCTTCCAAACGATGGGCAATGTGCGTGCGAATTCCCATGCGCAGCAATGACATTTGCATGAGGGTACATAAATCCTCCTCATCATCCACCAAGAGCACCAGTGGTTGTTGTTCCCCATTCATCTTCCTTGACCCCTTTAAAGCGTAATACGTTGACAGCTGATGCGAAAGCATGCGCCCTGTTCTTGTTGTATATAGTTTAATTGTGCCTGATTTGCTTCGCAAAAACTATGTGATAAATACAATCCTAATCCGGTACCACTAATCGATGTACTAAAAAAGGGTTTAAACAATAAGGCCTGATCATGTACGGCTACGCCAGAGCCAAAATCCCGTACATCAATCCAGACCCGATGTTCATAGGGATGCACATTCAGCTGAATATAGGCTGCATCTGCTGAATTGTGACGAATGGCATTACGAATCAGATTAATGAGGATTTGCCGGAATTGTGCTTCATCAAACTGAATTACCAAAGGGATATCAATATTAAATTGAATCTGATCATGAATATCGGCCAGATCTTCCTGGATAAATAACGGGATAAAATCATTGAGATGAATCGGTATAGGATGGGTTTCTTTATTTTTGACCATATTCAGCGTGTCCTGAATAATCCGGTCAATCCGGGTCGCCTGTCGGCCAATCATCTGCTGGAGTAGCTGTTGCTGTTCAGTTTCCGAGTCCAGATATAAATCATTGGCTTGCACAATGGCAGCTAGGGGGTTGCGAATTTCATGGGCAATACTGGCCGAGAGTTGACCCAGTGCAGCAAGTTTAAGTTGCTGCACCTGCTGATTCAGTTTTTTGGCATCCTGTAACACCAGTAGCATTAGAGTCTGATGTGGCACAATCAGTTTTTGCACCTGCACATGAATATTATAGCGACTTTGCTGAGATTCAAACTGAAAGCGCTCACCATTTTCCAGTGTCTCAAAATGGATCAGTTCAAATAAATCTGGCTGTGACTGAGATAAAGTGAATTTCTCATGGCCGTATTTGGACTCAATTCCAAGAAGATTACAGGCGGCAGGATTACTGAGTACCACATGGTAGTTTTCATCCAGAACCAGATAGCCGGTTTCAATCTGCTCCAGAATATAGCGGTTAATATTCTGTAAGCGATGCAGTTCCAGCGATTGAGAAAAATTTAGATTTTCCAGAATCTGAAAACGGCGTATGGCGATCTGCCCAGTGCCATAGACCACAAAAAATAAAAAGGCCAGCAAGGCGCTATTACTGATATTGCTGAGTGATGAAAATGCAAAAATACTGCCGATAAAATGCTGATAAATTACGCTGATAACAGCAACCAGCGTGACGACTAAGGCCTTTTTTGCATCTAATAATAAAGATGCAGAAAAGATGGTAATCACAAACAGCAGCCCGATTTGCAGATTAGGACCGTCGCTCGCCAAAGTCAGCAAACTTAAAATGCAGACATCGCTAAAGAAAATCATGACCAGCTGCGGCTGGATCAGTCGTCTGATCCATTTCAGCGCAAACAGCTGTACGGTATTGATCGCAACCCCGATTCCCAGCGCATAATAATACAGCTGCGGGTATTGATAATCGGTGGTGAGTTCAGGGTAGGTTAGCAGAAAAATCAGCAGCAGGCCGGTGCTGATTAGCAGGCGATAGGCGCTATACCAGATACCAAGATGATATTGATTGAGTGCAGAATAACTGGATTGTTGTGCCATATGCACCGCGACTCGTCAAAGGCTAAGGTTTAATGAGTCCATAGCGCATCGCCAGATGAGTCAGTTTGACATCGCTATCGATATTCAGTTTTTCAAAAATACGGTAACGATAAGTATTCACGGTTTTAACACTAACAAAGAGCTTGTCGGCAATTTCCTGGGCGCTGATACAATTCACCACCATCATCGCCACTTGCATTTCACGTTCTGACAATGCATCAAAAGGGGATTGTTGTGTATCAGAAAGGTAAGAGCTGGCTAACTGTTCCGCAATGTCGGCGCTGAAATATTTGCCGCCTTGCATGACTTTATTAATCGCACGGACCATTTCCGAAATCGGGGCCCCTTTAGTAATATAGCCTTTGGCACCGGCTTTCAATAACAGGGAGGGATAAGGTTCTTCTGCCAGACCGCTGACCGCTAGAACTTTGGTTTCCGGCGCACTCTGAAGTAGACGGCGCGTGGTTTCTACGCCGCCAATGCCCGGCATATTTACATCTAACAAAACTACATCAGGATGATGTTGACGAACCAGAGAGATCGCTTCTTCACCAGATTCAGCTTGTCCAATTACCTGAACCTCCGCATGGTCTTCTAGCATTCTGCAAATTCCAGTACGAACTAATTCATGGTCGTCCACAACTAAAACTGTGATCACCTACGCTCTCCCTCTGTTAAAAAATCATTTTTTTGTTACATAAAGCAAAATAAGCTTGCAATGAAAGTACAAAATTAGCAATCCTATTCGCAAGATTAAATCTGAAACTTATCACACAGTGTCAAGAACAAAAAATGTTCGGCATTGTGTTTAAATGTAAGGCATATTAGAGGTAATACGCAAATCAATCTTACCTCTGTTAGTTGAGTGAAGGAATAGTGAAGAAAATAAACAAGTCTTTAAGGCATCTACTCGGCCTGTCCGTGTTAATCAGCATGAGCACGACAAGTTTTGCTGAAATCATTATGAATTCTGGCACGGCAGAGGGCGGTTCCAGCATTAGTTGGTCTTCTGAAGAAGTTAACCAGTTAATGAGCGATGATTTTAATGCGTCAGCCAATGAGCCTTCGCCACCCGGGTCTGCAACAGTGACCACCACTTTGCGTCAGGCCGGCACAGCAGCGCCAGCAGTAATCAAACCTGCTTATACTGCGCCGCAGATTATTGATACCAATCATTTTAGTAATCAACCTTCTGTCAATGCACGGGCTGCACTGGTCATGGATGCGCAAACCGGTGAAGTGCTGTTTAGCAAAAATACCAATACTGCCTATCCGATTGCATCGATTACCAAGCTGATGACAGCGGTGGTGATTTCTGATGCACGTCTGAATATGTCGGAAAAAATCACCCTGCAACAGGCTGATTTTTCCTGTTCAGGCTGTAAAAGCTCAAGCTCGACTTTAAGAGCAGGGGACAGCATGAACCGTGCTGAAGCTTTACTGTTTGCTCTGATGAAGTCCGAGAATCCGGCTGCAGCCGCTTTGGCACGGACCTATCCCGGTGGTCGATCAGCGTTTATTGCCAAAATGAATGCAAAAGCTAAAGAGCTGGGAATGAACTCCACTCGCTTTATGGAATCAACAGGTTTGCATCCGGGTAACGTGGCATCAGCTCGTGACTTGGGAATCTTGGTAAATACGGCCTCTCAATACGGCCTGATTCGTCAGTTCTCGACCACGCCAAGCTATGACTTTAACTTGGGTTATCGTGTATTGAAATCGAATAATACCAATGCCTTGGTACGTAATGGCGGATGGAATATCAATATTTCTAAAACCGGTTTTATTAATGAAGCAGGGCGCTGTGTGGTGATGCACACCACTCTGAATAACCGTCCTGTGGCAGTGGTACTTTTAGGTGCAAACAGCTCACAGGCGCGTACCAATGATGCGACCCGTTTAATGAGTTGGGTTAGCCAGCAACCTAAACGAATCTAATTGATTGGTTCATAAAAAAAAACCCTGCACTTGCAGGGTTTTTTTAATTCTGGCCGAAATTACATATTCGACAGAATAGAGTCTTTAACTTGAGTCATGGTCGCATCAATCGACAGCATCACAGCATTAGCACATTGCTTGATGGCAGTGTCTGGATCTTTCAGACCGTTACCCGTTACGGTACATACGATCACTGAACCTTCAGCAATTTTACCCGCTTTAATATCACGGATCGCACCGCCGACAGACGCAGCAGACGCAGGCTCTACGAATACACCTTCATACATAGAAAGCAGACGTTGAGCTTCAAGAATTTCCGCATCAGTCAGTTCATCAAACCAGCCGTTTGAATCACGAACAACCGCTTTAGCATGATTGAAGCTTTGCGGATTGCCGATACGAATCGCAGTTGCAACAGTTTCCGGGTTTTCTACTGGACCGCCACGAAGGAACGGTGCAGCACCAGAGGCTTGGTAACCTGCCATGATTGGCAAACCTGCCGGTTTAGGACCAGTGAAAGCATCAGTTTCAGCATCGTAAACGACTTGCTCAAATTCTTCTTTCGACTGGTTAGCCACCGCTTCGGTATAACCCATCCAGTGCGCAGTGATGTTACCCGCGTTACCGACTGGCAGGCAGTGATAATCCGGTGCACGACCTAAAGCTTCAACGATTTCATAAGCAATGGTTTTTTGACCTTGCAGGCGGTATGGGTTGATTGAGTTTACAATCGTTACCGGTGCCTGATCGGCAACTTCTTTAACCAGACGCATACCGTCATCGAAGTTACCGCGAATTTGCATGGTGATCGCACCATACATCATCGCTTGAGCCATTTTACCCATGGCAATTTTGCCTTCAGGGATGAGCACGAATGCTTTGATGCCAGCACGCGCAGCATATGCCGCCGCCGCCGCAGAGGTGTTACCAGTAGATGCGCAGATGATGGCTTTAGAGCCTTCTTCAACGGCTTTGGTCACCGCCATAGTCATACCGCGGTCTTTAAATGAACCAGTCGGGTTTAAGCCCTCGTACTTCACATAAATTTCAACATCTTTACCAATAATGCGTGGAATATTCTCAAGCTTGATCAGTGGAGTATTACCTTCACCCAAAGAGATCGCACGAGTAGTTGCAGACACTGGTAAACGGTCGCGATAGCGGTCAACTAAACCAGTATAACGATTGGCATTCGACATGATGATGTTCCAATTGTGTGTAGAGCTTGGCAAGGGGAATCCTCCCCTCAACCCGATTAATTATCAAGCGATTCTAAACGAATTCGTACAATTTCGCCATGAATGACGGGTAATGCTTGAATTTGTGAAAGCGCTGCATCCATTTTTGATTCCTTGACTGGATCAGTCAGAATCACGATAGGAATAAGGTCTTTGGATAAACGCGGTTGCTGCATGATCGCATCAATACTAATGCCGGCACGGCTTAAAATCGTGGTGACATCGGCAAGCACGCCCATCTGATCTTCGGCATTAATACGGATGTAATAGCCGGTAGTCATTTGTTCACGACTCAAGATCGGTAAATCACTGAGCGCTTCGAAAGCCAGTTGTGGAATGGTGCCTGCACCGTCTTCTGTGTAAATGATGTCGCGGACAATATCGACGACATCGGCAACCACCGCAGAAGCTGTTGGTCCAGCACCCGCGCCAGCACCATAGTACAGTGTTGGGCCAACCGCATTGGCTTGTACCAGAACCGCATTTTTCACACCATTGACATTGGCAATCAGCTGGTCATCTGGAATCAGGGTCGGGTGTACACGGAGTTCAATCCCGGCATCAGTACGGCGTGCAATGCCCAGATGTTTAATCCGGAAACCGAGGTCTTCGGCATATTTCACATCTTGTGCCGTGACTTTGCCAATGCCTTCAGTAAAGACTTTGTCAAACTGAAGTGGAATACCAAAGGCACATGAGGCCAGAATCGTCAGCTTGTGTGCTGCGTCAATGCCTTCCACGTCAAAGGTCGGATCGGCTTCGGCATAACCCAGTTCTTGCGCTTCTTTCAGCACATCTTCAAAAGCGCGGCCTTTTTCACGCATTTCACTAAGAATGAAGTTACCTGTGCCGTTAATAATACCGGCCAGCCATTCAATCTTGTTGGCTGCCAAACCTTCACGGATCACTTTAATAATTGGAATGCCACCAGCCACTGCGGCTTCATAGGCAATTTGCACGGCATTGTCTTCAGCCGCTTTAAACAGTTCATTACCGTGTTCAGCCAAGAGTGCTTTGTTGGCGGTTACAATATGTTTGCCATGTTTCATGGCTTCCATGATGACTTCATAGGCAGGATGAATTCCGCCCATGACTTCAACCACCACGTCTACATCAGGTTGACGCACGATGTCCATCAAATCAGCACTTTGTTTGACCGATTCTGGCAGATCCAGATCAGGACGTGGACGACGGGTGCCTACATGGGTAATTTCAATTTCACGACCGGTGCGACGTTTGATCTCAGCAGCATTTTCTTTTAATAGTTTCAAGGCACCACCACCTACAGTACCAAGACCGAGGATTGCCAGACGAACTGGTTTCACGTCACACTCCAAATTAAACAGTTTTTTACAAGAACCTAGATCATAGCTAAAAAAACCGCCTGACTCTAGGGTCATTTTCAGAATATCTTTATCTATAAATTAAAGTTAAATAACGTATTAAAATGAGTTATTTAAGCCGATTCAATAATTCCGATGTAGACAGGTAACCACCCAGATAAGTACCTGCTGAATTATAAATGGCAGGGGTACCATTCACGCCCATCTTCAGACCCATTTGATATTGATCTTGAACAGGATTTTTACACTTCTCTGCACTAATCTGTGCGCCTGAAATCGCCTGGTCAAAGGCACTACGGCGGTCAGCACTGCACCAGATCGCTTCCATGGCCGGCATATGCTGTTCACCACGCGGCCAGGCGATATAACGCACTTCAATGCCTTTGGCATTCATCTCATCCATTTGCTCATGGAATTTATGGCAATACGGACAGCTGACATCGGTAAACACATAGACCACATGCTTGGCTTTGCCTTTGGCTGGATAGACCAGCAAGTCTGCTGGCTTGAGTTCAGCAAAGAGTTTATTGTTGATGCCTGCCTGCAGGTTTTCGCTGACATTGTGTAGCTGTTTGTCACCGAGACGGATCACATCGCCCTGAATCAGGTATTTACCGTCACTGGTGACATAGACCGCAGACATGCCTTCCAGACTCACCCAGTACAGGTTTGGCACTTCAGTGGCTTTAATGTCGGTAATTTTGGCACTGATGCCAGCAGTTTTGAAATGCTTTTCCAGCGTAGAAGCCAGACGCTGTTCTGCATTGCGTTCTGTCAGGGTAGAGGCTTCGCCCGTCGCCGGTGCGCTCGCAGTCAACTCTTGCTTTTTATCGTTGTTAGTGGAATTGGAACACGCAGTCAGACCCAAACCAGCAGCAAGTATGCAAGCCATAAAAATTTTTGAGCGGGCAAATGTCATAAAAAACCCTTTTCTTCTTGGATTAAAAACAGAGCATTAGCATAACAAAAAAAAATACCCACACGTCAAACTTCTCAGTTTATTCCATCCGGATATGTTTTAAGCTCGTGGATGATGGGTCGCGTGTAGCTGTTGCATCCGTACTTGTGCTACATGGGTATAAATTTGGGTGGTAGACAGATCACTATGCCCGAGCAGCATCTGTACCACGCGTAAGTCTGCGCCATGATTGAGTAAATGCGTCGCAAAGGCATGGCGCAAGGTATGCGGTGACAGTTCGGACTGGATTCCGGCCTGCAGCGCATAACGCTTAATGGCATACCAGAAATTCTGCCGGCTCATGATACCGCCATGCTGGGTCAAAAACAGATAATCGGTCGAAGTCCTATACAGTTGCGGACGGGCTTCATTCAGATATTTTCCCACCCATTCACAGGCCATTTTTCCCATCGGAACCAGGCGTTCTTTATTACCTTTACCCACAATACGTAAATAGCCCTGTTTTAAGTTGATCAGTTCCAGCCGCAAGTTAATCAGTTCGGTCACCCGGAGTCCGCAGGCATACAGCACTTCAAACATGGCGCGATCGCGCAGCCCTAATGCCGTGTTGATATCCGGAGCATGAATCAGGGCTTCGACATCAGCTTCGGAGAGATCTTTGGGTAAGGCCCGGCCCAGTTTCGGGGTTTTATGTGCAGCCACCGGATTGTCACTACGAAGTTTCTGCTCACGCAGAAATTTATAAAATGAGCGCAAGGCAGATAGGCAGCGGGCAATCGAACGTGGACTTTTTTGCTGTTTGGTCAGCGCAATCAGTACATCAGAAATATCATCATGATTCCATTCCGGCAGAGGCTTGCTCAGGCATTCTGCACATTGCACCAGATCGGACAAATAGGCATTTCGAGTATGCGGGCTGACCGTTTGTGCAATCAGATAATCACGAAAACCCTGCAAATAACTGAACGCATCAGGAATTTGGACAGGGGCAGGAATACGGGGTTTTTTATTCAGCATAGGGTGAAAGGATCTGATCTGAAAAAGCGATAATCGGGATTGGTATTCTCCACTGTAGTTTAATTTTATGACAGTGTCGATGTGGTATAAGGCTAAATCGAAATGTAATTAATCTTATTTGTTAATTATTCTCATTTGTTTGTATACTGTACAAAATAGTTTAGGAATTTCACGGTGCGTTTGTCTGATTTAAAAGCAAAACAAATTGCCATCATTCGAAAAGTGAGTCGAACAGCTGATGGTGAAAGTGCTCTACACGATGTCGTTGCGAGTCGTTTGGAAACTTTAGGCTTTGTACCAGGTACAAAGGTACAAGTCATTACTAAAGGTATTTTTGGTGGAGATCCCATTTTGATTCAAGTTGGATTCACACGTTTTGCTTTGCGTAAATCAGAAGCAGCCAAAATTGAAATCGAACAGGCGGTGTCGGCATGAGTGATACATTACGTATTGCCCTTGTCGGTAACCCTAACTGCGGTAAAACTTCATTATTCAACCACTTAACCGGAACACGCCAAAAAGTCGGTAACTATGCGGGTGTCACGGTTGAACGTAAAGTCGGTACGTTTCAGCTTGCCTCAGGCAAAGTGGTACGGGTACTGGATTTGCCGGGAACTTATAGTCTGGATGCGACCAGTCCGGATGAAGAGATTACCCGCAACGTCGTACAAGGTAAAATTGCGGAAGAGCAGGAGCAGGATGCATTTTTGTGTGTGGTAGATGCCACCAATCTGAAACTGCATTTGGGTCTGGTGCTGGAAATGATTCAGCTGGGTCGTCCGGTGCTGGTTGTGCTGAACATGATGGATGAAGCACGCCGTCGTGGCATGCAGATCAATACTCAGAAGCTGTCTGAGCGACTGGGCGTACCTGTGGTAGAAACGGTGGCTGTGCGCAATTCAGGGATTGAAAACCTGAAAAATGCGTTGGATCAAGGCAAGTATTCTGTACCACAGACTGAGCTCAGCGGCTTGAAAGGTGACAGTCACCAGCGCGTGGAAAACATTCTGAATGACGTGGTCAATTTCGTCGATCAGGAAGATAAACGTACCGATTTCCTCGACAAGATTTTTCTGCATCCGGTACTGGGCTTAATTAGTCTGGCCGTGATGATGTTCGTGATTTTCCAGGCGGTATTTGCCTGGGCTGCGCCGTTTATGGATGGGATTGAATCCTTCTTCGGCTGGTTGGGTGAGTTCCTCGGCGAATATATTTCTCATCCCTTGCTGAATAGTCTGGTGGTAGATGGGATTATTGCCGGTGCAGGCGGAGTAGTCGTATTCCTGCCACAAATTCTGATTTTGTTCTTCTTTATTCTGGTACTGGAAGAATCGGGTTATTTACCGCGTGCTGCTTTCCTATTAGATAAGCTGATGTTTAAAGCCGGTTTATCAGGACGTGCCTTTATTCCGTTATTGTCCAGCTTTGCCTGTGCCATTCCGGGCATCATGGCATCGCGGACCATCAGTGATCCACGAGATCGTTTAACCACGATTTTTGTTGCACCTTTAATGACCTGTTCGGCGCGTTTGCCAGTTTATGCCTTGCTAATTGCGGCATTTGTACCCGCACAAACTGTCTGGGGTTTCCTGAATCTGCAAGGTCTGGTGCTCTTCGGTCTTTATATGGCAGGTATCGTAAGTGCCTTGCTGGTGTCTTTTGTGTTGAAATTCTTCCACAAAGATAAATCACAGCACATGCTGTTGATGGAACTGCCAAGCTACCGTTTTCCGGACTTGAAGAACGTTTGGATCGGCTTATTGGATCGCGGCAAAATCTTCTTGAAACGTGTCGGCGGCATCATCTTCGCCTTATCGATTGTGCTGTGGTTCCTGTGTACGTTCCCGCAGCCACCAGAAGGCGCAACCCTGCCGGCCATTGATTATTCATTGGCAGGGATGCTCGGTCATCTGATGCAACCGATCTTTGCACCCCTCGGTTTTAACTGGCAGATCTGTATTGCCCTGATTCCGGCGATGGCAGCGCGTGAAGTGGTCGTTGCAGCACTGGGCACAGTCTATGCGATGTCGGCAGTTGATGAAGATGCGATGTCTGAAGGTCTAGCTGCGCTAATTAGCGGTGGAGGTGATCTGGGCTGGTCAGTTGCGACAGGTTTGTCTTTGCTGGTGTGGTTTATTTATGCACCACATTGTCTGGCGACTCTGGCAACGGTTAAACGTGAAACAGGTTCCTGGAAAACTGTCAGTATCATGACGGTTTACCTGTTTGGTCTGGCATATTTCATGTCATTCCTGACTTATCAAATTGCTTCATATTATTTGGGCTAAATCTTAGATTGGCCTTGGCCAATTGAGTTTGCTGCATTGTATATGTATGGGAGATTGAGATGATTGAAATTCTAATTGTGACAGCACTGGTGCTTTGGAGCATGCTGGTAGTATTCAAAAAGGTGTTTCCGAACACCTCTAACTCAGTCTTCCAGAAGCTGTCTGATGCCTGTGCAGCCAAGGGCTGGAAGCGTCTGGCCAAATGGCTGCAACCGGGTGTGGCGGCAGGCTGTGGTGGCAACTGTGCCTGTCCGGTTTCAGAAAAAAGTTCAGAAGAAAAGCCAGCCCAACAAGCGGTGAAATGGAAATAATTTCCTTTTCTGGCTGAATTTTAAAAACCGTCATGATCATGACGGTTTTTTTACGCATGGACACAAAAAAAATGTGCAGAAAAGCCAATCAGAAAAGGCATTCAAAACAGCAAAGTGCTACCATTTCGTCAGTTTCAAAATAGACCAAAATATGGGGCGAAAATGTTAATACAACGTGGTGGGTTAAAAGTCGTTGCAGGACTCGGAATATCAGGTGTTGCAGCAGTCAATTTCTTGCATAGTCAGGGCTACCGCGTTGCAGTAACAGATTCTAGAGCTAACCCGCCCGGACATGACCAGATACCCGCTGAGGTTCAGACCAGTTTTGGTCAGTTTGACGCCGAACTGTTACTTTCTGCAGAAGAAATCGTGATTAGCCCCGGGCTTGACCCTAAACTTCCTGAAATTCAGGCAGCGATTAACAAGGGCATTCCGGTAGTCAGTGAAATCCAGATTTTACGCCGTGCCACGGATAAGCCTATTGTGGCGATTACCGGTTCTAATGCCAAAAGCACCGTGACGACCTTGATTGGCCTGATGGCAGCGGATGCAGGTAAAAAAGTCGCTGTCGGTGGTAACTTAGGCCGTCCTGCGCTAGACCTGACTAAAGATGATCCTGAGCTGTATATACTCGAGCTGTCCAGTTTTCAGTTGGAAACTACTTCAAATCTGGCGGCTGAAGTCGCGGTGGTGTTGAACATGAGTGAAGATCATCTCGATCGTCATGGCGATATGATGGGTTATCACACGGCGAAACACCGGATTTTTCAAGGTGTGAAAAAAGTCGTCTATAATCGTGATGACTCTTTGACCCGTCCGTTGGTACCAGACGTAACACCGATGCAAAGTTTCGGACTGAATGCACCAGATATGAACCAGTACGGTATTCTCAAGGATACCGATGGCAGTATCTGGCTGGCGCGTGGTCGTGAGCGTCTGCTGAAAAGTACCGAGATGTATATGCAGGGCACGCATAATGTTGCCAATGCCTTGGCCTGTCTGGCGCTGGGTGAGGCGATAGGTCTGCCACTAGAAAGCATGCTGAATACTTTAAAGACGTTTAAAGGTCTGGAACATCGCTGTGAATTCGTTAAAGAAGTACAGGGCGTACGCTATTATAACGACTCCAAAGGTACCAATATCGGCGCAACCTTGGCGGCGCTAGATGGTCTGGGCATGGCCATTGAAGCTCAAGGTGGCAAGGTTGCGATTATTCTCGGTGGACAGGGCAAAGGGCAGGACTTTAAGGCTTTGCGTGAATCACTCGCTAAATATGCCAAAGTAGCGGTATTGATCGGTGAAGATCGTCCCGTCATTGAAGCAGCGATTGCGGGTACGACTGAACTGATTCATGCGGACAGCCTGCAGCAGGCGGTAGAAATCTGCCAAAAGCACACTCAGGCACATGATGTCGTGCTATTGTCTCCTGCATGCGCAAGTTTTGATATGTTCTCGGGTTATCCTGAGCGTGGTCGCAAGTTTGTTGCGTATGTGAATGAACTCAATTAAGAATAACAAGGATTCGTGATATGGCTGGGTTTGCTCAGACTACGATCAATAAATTAAATCAATTTTATACGCAGTGGATACCTAGAATACCTGCTGAAGTGAATCCACGGAATGTATTGATTTTCTGTGTGTTGGCTTTGCTCTGCATTGGTTCGATCATGGTGGCATCGGCCTCGATGCCCTATGCAGAACGTATGCATGAAAATCCGTTTCACTATATTAGCCGACATGGGATTTCGATTTTTGTCGCTGCCGTAGCAGCTTTTCTGGCTTATAAAATCCCCTTAAAAGTCTGGTTTAATAACACTTTCTTTTTGTGGATTATTACCATCGTACTTTTGGTGGCCGTGCTATTTGTCGGGACGGAAGTCAATGGTTCCAAACGCTGGATTCGGATCGCAGGCTTTACCTTACAGGCTTCGGAAGTCGCCAAAGTGATGATGGCAATTTTTACTGCAGACTACGTGGTGCGCCGTGCGGAAGAAGTACGGAATAATATCAAGGGTCTGGTCCGTTTAAGTGCCATCATGGGTGCTACCGTCGGTTTGATTATTCTCGAGCCTGACTTGGGTGCAACCGTGGTAATTACCTTAACCATGCTTGGCGTGTTCTTTCTGGCGGGTGCGCCGTGGATTCAGTTCGGTGTGGCTTTTATGACCTTGGTCGGCGCATTTGCTGCCGCGATTCTGTTGGAACCGTATCGTCTGCAACGTCTGCTGTCTTTTTCGAATCCTTGGGAAGATCCCTTAGGCACCGGTTATCAGCTCTCTAATGCCCTTATGGCCTTTGGCCGTGGGGAGTGGGCAGGGGTAGGCTTGGGGCATAGTATCCAGAAAATGTCTTATTTGCCTGAGGCGCATACCGATTTCATGCTGGCAATTTTGGGTGAAGAATTTGGCTTTTTAGGCATTTCAACCATCCTGATCTTGTCCTTCACCATGCTGGTTTGCTGTATCCGCATTGGACACCGCGCCTTGCAGCATCAATATTTGCGTGCCGGCTATCTGGCTTATGGCATCAGTATCATTTTCCTGTTACAGATTCTGGTGAATGCCGGTATGAATATGGGCATGTTGCCGACCAAGGGTTTGACCTTGCCATTTATTAGTTATGGCGGTTCATCCCTGATTATCTGTGCGGTCATGATCAGTCTGATTCTGAAAATTGATTCGACCACGCGTCAGGTCAATCCAAGCCGCGAAGAATCAAGCTTCTAGATTGGAGTTTCGTCCTGGCTCTGGCTGAGCATGGTCCAGTACCGTGCTCGGCATTGCGGTTCCACAATTGGAACAGGTCACAAAAGCAGATTTAGGCTTGGAAAGTGGAATCAAGGGTATAAAAAATAAAGAAAAATAATTACGCTGCTGTTTTAGCTCATAGCCCGAACGAGTACGGCAGACCGGACACAGAAACTGGCTTTTCTCAATGGTTTTGGTTTTAGGGGCGACGCCAAAAATAAAAAACATACTCTTCTTCCTATCAATTTTTCATTCTAGAAGTCTAGCTTAAGTGAAAAGCTGTTTTTATAAATAGTGACCTTGTAGCTCAGTTGTATGTGGAATCCGCTCAATGTCCCATTGTACTACCGCCTGTTGCAGCATCCGATCGGGAGTGTCCAAATCAACTTCAGCCTGATGCAAAGCCTGAAGTGCCTGTTTTAATAATTGCGGTGCCTGAGTTAAATCCAGTGCTTGGGCCAGATTCTGTTTTGACAGTTTTTGCCCCTGATCATTCATTGCCAGCGGTAGATGCATATAGCTCAGACGCGGATAACCGAGTAACTGTCCCAGATAGATTTGCCGTTCGGTATTATCTAAAAGATCAGCTCCACGTACCGCATGAGTCATACCTTGCAGATAGTCATCGACTACTACAGCCAGCTGGTAATTCATAATGCCGTCACGACGTTTTAAGACAAAATCGCCCAGATCTTTTTTCAGTTCTGAACAGTGCTGACCTTGCAGCCGGTCTTCAAAACAGATTTCAACATCTTCAACTTTTAAACGGATGGCCTGATGCTCAAAAGCCAGACCCAAGTTGCGGCAGGTATCCTGATAGATATGGTTGGAACCGAGCATTTTACGGGTACATTGACAGGCATAGACTAGGTCTTGCTGACGTAATTGCTGGATGACGTCTTCGTAAATATCTAAACGGTCTTTCTGGAAAATGATTTCGGCATCAGGTTCAAGCTGAAAGGCATCCATGGCACGCAGGATATGCTCTTCGCTGCCGGGATAAATGCGGGGAATATCGGTGTCTTCAATCCGGACCAGCCATGTGCCTTGATTGGCTTTGGCATCGCAGTAACTGGCAACTGCGGTAATGAGGGAGCCAAAATGCAAAGGGCCGGTTGGCGATGGCGCGAACCGGCCCACATAAGCCATCCTGTTGTCCCCCTCCTTTTTTAAAGGAGGGGTTAGGGGAGGATTATTTACAGACATACTTAACCGTTATTTTGCTTCTCTTTGATCTCTGCAAGGGTTTTGCAGTCAATACATAAAGTAGCCGTTGGACGTGCTTCTAAACGACGCAAGCCAATCTCGATACCACAAGTTTCACAGAAACCATAGTCATCATTCTGGATTGCTTCGATCGACTGTTCGATTTTACGAATCAGTTTACGTTCACGGTCACGGGTACGTAACTCAATCGCAAACTCTTCTTCCTGAGTCGCACGGTCATTCACATCTGGAAGAGCAGTATTTTCGTCTTGCATCGTATTGAGGGTACGATCCACTTCTGACATCAACTCAGCTTTCCAAGCCAGCAAGATTTGGCGGAAATGCTGAAGCTGACCTTCAGACATGTATTCTTCATTTTTTTTAGGTTGATAAGGTTCAATACCAAATAAGCTAGCAGTAGAACCACCGTCAGTCGTTTTAGGCTTAGATTTGCGTACGCGCTTTGCAGCTTTCTCTTCTACAACATCAGTTTGATTGTCTAAGACTTGATTTTGGTTGTCATTCGCCATTTAGGGCATTCCTCATCTATGCGTATGATTGCTACGCAAAAAATATGGTGATATGCAGTTTTTTATCCACCCTGTAGAAAGATTATCCTCCTATGGGGGCCGTCATCATATAGACTTTTTATGCTTATTGATAGTCTTTGATGTCTGGACTATGCATATCACATTTCCTTTGGTTGCAATAAAGTAATGCAAAAAAAACAAATTGAAAAGTTAATAACCTGAAATTTCGGTATTAATATTTTGCTGGCTCAATGCCACCCGTTCAATATAGGTATCAAACTCACCATTTTGTTGCAAATGTAATACACGATAACCTGGTGCCGCCTGATCTAGCGCGAAATCTTCACTTTTAGGTTTAAACTGCACACTGGTCGATGGCGTGGATAAAAAGTAGATGCCATGCCATTCGTTGCAGGAATCCTGATGCACATGACCAAACAGAACCAGCTTGATATTATGATGCCGAGCCAGTACATCTTTTAAATCTTCAGCATTTTTCAGCCGGTGCTGATCAATCCAGTACGATTTCATCGCAAAAGGATGATGATGGCAAGCGACAATGACATGCTGATGCTTAAATTCAAGCAATAATTGGTCCAATTGATCGAGTTGAGCTTGTTCCACCCAGCCATCGATCTTGCCTTGAACGGCACTATTTAACAGGATCATGGTCCAGGTGCCAAAATGAATGGCATGTACCTGATTCGCATGCTGGTGAAAAGGGAACACCCGAGAATCGTCATGGTTACCTGGAATCTGATAATACGGCACGTTTAAAGACTGGACAAATGCTAAATAGCGTTGATAAGTCTGCTCGACCGGCACCTGTGCCAGATCACCGGTATGAATCAGTGCATCCATTTGGGGAAAGCGCTGTTGGATCTGCTGCATCACCTCGTGAAAACTCTGCTCGGGATTCATCCGGGCAAATTCCAGCTCTTCCCGATCCATCAAATGGGTATCAGAAATCTGGATAATGGTCCAATCTGGCTGTGTGTTTATGCTTGACTGCTGAAAACTCATGTCTTTCCCCTTAGACATATTCCTGCAGTATGAATATGTTGTTGCAACCATTGCAAGGCCATAATGACAGGTGCATTTCTTAAGCGACCATTCGTGAGCAAGGACGGAATATCAGCATAATCCAGAATATGCAGCTGGATATTTTCACCTTCATCCGGCATGCCAAAAATACCGCCCTGTTCAGGCAATTCGGTCTGCGCCACATATAAATGAAATAATTCGGAACATGCCCCGGCGGACGGATAGAAGCTGAAAATGTGCTGCAGCTCATCCAGGGTACAGCCTGATTCTTCGAGTGCTTCGCGACGGATGCATGTTTCAGGCGCTTCATCGCCATCCAGAACGCCAGCAATTACTTCGAGTTGCCAAGGAGAGTCGATATCATCCAGTCCGCCAATCCGGAACTGTTCGATCAGGCCGAATTTCTGCTGTTGATGATTGTACATCAGCACACCCGCTGCTTCTGGCCGATGAATCAGCTCACGTTGCAAAATAGGGGTTGAGCTTTCCTGATTAAATAAACGGTGTTTCAGGCTGACTTTTTCTACCTGAATAAATCCCTGGTACAAGAACTCACGTGCCTCTACGCTAAAGTCTTTTTTATTATAAGAGGCCTGTTTAATAATATTCATATGCTCAGATAGAATGAATTGATTTATTTTCATCCTATCTGAGTTTTTTTTGAAGACAACTGTTTTTTTTACAGTTTTATAGTTTGTGGTATAAATTTTGACCAGAGTTGTGGAAGCTGGCTTTCATCTGATTCATGCCGGCTTCAATTTCGGCCTGAGAGCTTGCCGGCTGATCAGGATTGGCCTGTTGACTGGCATAATCACGAACATTCTGGCTAATCTTCATTGAACAGAACTTTGGTCCGCACATGGAACAAAAGTGCGCGGATTTATGCGCGGCTTTCGGCATGGTTTCATCATGCATGCTGCGCGCCGTGTCCGGATCCAGACTCAAGTTAAACTGGTCTTCCCAGCGGAACTCAAAACGCGCCTTGGACAGGGCATTATCCCGGGCTTGCGCACCCGGATGACCTTTGGCCAGATCGGCTGCATGTGCGGCAATCTTGTAGGTAATAATGCCGTCTTTGACATCCTTTTTATTGGGTAAACCGAGATGCTCTTTAGGCGTCACATAACACAGCATTGCGGTGCCGTACCAGCCAATCATCGCGGCTCCTATTGCCGAAGTAATATGGTCATAACCCGGTGCGATATCGGTGGTGAGTGGCCCCAAGGTATAAAAGGGTGCTTCTTTACAGACTTCCAGTTGCAGATCCATATTTTCCTTGATCATATGCATCGGGACATGGCCCGGGCCTTCAATCATCACCTGAACATCATGCTCCCAGGCACGGTGGGTCAGTTCGCCCAAAGTTCGAAGTTCGGCAAATTGCGCTTCGTCATTGGCATCCTGCACACAGCCCGGACGTAGGCCATCGCCGAGACTAAACGATACGTCATAAGCTTTCATGATCTCGCAGATTTCATCGAAATGGGTATACAAGAAGTTTTCCTGATGATGTGCCAGACACCACTGCGCCATGATCGAACCGCCACGCGATACGATACCGGTCAAACGGTTGGCAGTCAGCGGTACATATCTTAAAAGCACGCCGGCATGAATGGTGAAATAGTCCACACCTTGTTCAGCCTGTTCAATCAGGGTGTCTTTAAAGATCTCCCAGGTCAGGTCTTCGGCCACACCATTGACTTTTTCCAGTGCCTGATAGATCGGTACGGTTCCAATTGGTACAGGAGAGTTGCGGATAATCCATTCACGGGTTTCATGAATATTCTGGCCGGTCGAGAGGTCCATGATTGTGTCTGCACCCCAGCGCGTCGCCCAGGTCATTTTCGAGACTTCTTCTTCGATACTTGAACCGAGTGCAGAATTACCAATATTGGCATTGATTTTGACCAAAAAATTACGCCCGATGATCATCGGTTCCAGTTCCGGATGATTGATATTGGCCGGAATAATCGCGCGGCCGGCGGCGACTTCCTGACGCACAAATTCTGGCGTAATTTCAGTCAGGTTTTTTGCACCAAAATTCTGGCCCGGATGCTGGCGCATATCGACACCATCGAGTTGACGTAGGTTTTCACGAATGGCAATGTATTCCATTTCCGGTGTGATAATGCCTTGCTTGGCATAATGCATCTGGGTGATGTTGCGGCCGCATTTGGCTTTGCGTGGTTTTTGAATATGCGCGAAACGGATCGCAGCGGTACGGATATCGCGTAAACGCTGGCGGCCAAATTCAGAACTGAGCTGATCCAGAATTTCACTATCGTTGCGCTGCTCAATCCAGCTTTCACGAATATTCGGCAGACCTTTGTTCAGGTCAATCGTCACATCGGGGTCAGTATAAACACCAGACGTGTCATAGACCATTAATGGCGGATTATGTTCACCGCCCAGACTGGTCGGGGTTTCACTTAAGGAAATCTCCCGCATCGGTACCTGAATATCAGGACGGGAGCCTTGCAGATAGACTTTACGTGAGGCAGGCAGAATTCGCGTTAAATCGCGTGCTTCCTGTTCATGAGCGGAGAGAGTGGTTTCAGAAGAAAGATTCGTTAACTGGTTCATGGCTATGATCCTTATGATGACATCAACGAATCAAGCACGACCAAAAACGTAGGCAGATTTATCCTGAACAGATAAAGCAAGGGCTGGGTTTTTAGCTGGCTTGATTCCTACGCAGGTATTAACCTGATCAGGTTCAACGGTACTCATGCTCAATTCCTGATAACGATAAAAGGAATCACATGATCTCAGCGAGGCATTACTCGCGCTCCGTCAAGCGAGGCTAAAGCTTAGCTCAGTTTAGGCAGAATAAACAGGTCTAAATCGCTCAACTTTAAACGAGGATTGATTTAGACATGGCGATATTGATTGAAGGTGAAACTGATCCCAACTAGATACAGATGGCATCGGTAAAGCAGTCTTTATCATATTTTTGTGAGGGCGGGCTGATCTGGGCATAGTACAGAATCTGTTCTGCTTCCGAGCGGTTTCTATAATCGGCAGGCAAGACTTGTTGGCGCTGTTCCGGAGTCATGTCCAGAAATTCCAGAAACAGGCGTGCCTGTGTGGACAGCGTTGATTTCTGGCCGTTTGATAGTCCAATAATAGTTTCCAGATGACTGGTATCCACAGCATAACGATCGCGATAATCTTCCGACACCGGGGATTGCTCGGTACCTCTAAACAGGAAATAGGTATATTGCTTCAGCAGATATTCAGCATCGCGTTTATAACTGCTATTCGGATAAGTCTTGAGATAGTCTTCCCAAAGCAGACTGCGGGCTGCAATATCAGTGGCTTCAATCTGCAGGCGTTTTTCCACCAGCACCGGTTCCATATTCTGTTCCGCCAGATTTTCAATAAAGGCTTTTTCAGCGGCCGGTAAATAAGGGGCAAAAATACGCGCCAGATATTCCGGACTGCGGCGATAATGTAAAGTGCCATCCCCCAGATCCAGCAGTTCTACATAAGCCTGCCCCTTGTGTTTTAACAGATACTGGTCACGTGAGGTGAGCTGTTGAAAATGCGCATGCTGAATGGTGGGATGCTGCGCCATTTCCAGTGCATACTGCTCAAAGGCGCGTTGCTGAAATTCGGTGCGATCCACCTTTAAAAAGCGCTGATACATTTCGGTAGAGCGCTGCATCAGTTGCTTCTGCTCCGCCAAGTCCATCAACGGCAGGCACACTTTAAGATCCTGATTAATCTGCTCCAGCGCAAACGTCGTGCGCTGGTCATTAATCTGGGACATATTTTTTTCAATATTCTGGCACATGAGGCTAAAGTCACTGACTGGACTTTGCGTTTGCTTCGCCTCAGTCTGTTCGACCTGGATCTGTGGATCTGAGGGCTGTTGGCAGCCCCCAAGAAGCAGCACGCTACCAGCAAGCACACAGGCTTTGAATATCGACGGGAATGGCATTAACACTATGCTTCAGGACTCTGTATATATAGGTGAATTCAGAAAATAACGGCCTTACTGGGAGATATTGTATAGATCAAACTAAAATACTATGTTTAGTATTGTGAATTGCTTTGTTACATTGCCGGTATGGGAGCCAGAAAATTGAATTAATGATGGATAAAAATTGATCTTTATATTAAAAAATTAATAAAAATCATACGTAAAAATTCAAGAGATCTCTTTAGTATGGCTTAGCTTAAAGCGCCAGAATTTTTTGATCTGAATGGCTGTTAGGGGTTAACACTATAAAATGAAATTAAAACGCAGTGTCATGGCCTGTTTATTGCTATTAATTAGTCCGGCGATTTTTGCCCTGGATTTACAAGAAGCGTATGCACGCGCCCAGCAAAATGATCCAAATTGGCAGGCGAATGTGTTGCAGTACCAATCTGATCAGCTCAATCTGGGGATTGCCAGCGGAAATTTGCTGCCGACCGTGACTTTATCTGGAAATGTGACCCGTAAAAACCAGTCCGTCAACAACTCAGAGTCTGAAGGTTTGCCTGCTGAATTTGGTGAGTTGCAAAGTTCCAGTACAACCAGCCGTCAGGTGGCCTTAACCGCACGCCAACCTTTATTTCGCTGGGATGCCTGGCAAGGTTATAAGCAGGTCAAGACCTCGGTCGAACTCAGTGAAGTCAATCTGCGTCTGCAAAAACAGCAGCATATTTTACAGGTGGCCGAAGCCTATTTTAATGTCTTGCGGCAGCAGTCTTTGACTACGGCTTATTTACAGGAAGAGCAGGCGCTGTCTGAACAGTTACGCATGATGAATGCTAAGCTGAAAGAAGGTTTGGTGGCGCGTAGTGAGGTCAGTGAAGCCAATGCCCAGTATCAAAGTGCCCAAGCCAACCGGATTTCGACTCAAGTTCAGCTGGTACTGGCCCAAGAACAGCTGGCACAGTTAATCGGCCCTTATCAGGAAAATCTGGCGGTATTACGCAACGATTTCCAGTTCCAGAAACCGGTTCCAAGTGATATGCAGTCCTGGACCGAATTAGCACAAAGCCAAAATCTGAATATTCTGCAAGCGCGTCTGCAAAAGCGCTATTCTGAAGATGCCAAACGGGTCGAACAGGCTGCGCTCTATCCGCAGGTCGAAGTGGTCGGAACCTATGGCTATTTAAAGCAAAGTCCGGCTACGATCATGTCCAGCAATGGAGATTTCGACCAGATTGGGGTGGAGGTGAACTGGAATGTATTTAGCGGTGGACGCACGCAAAAAAGTATCCGTCAGGCCGGCGTTAATGTGCAAAAAAGTGAAGCGCAACTGGATGCGGCTATCCGTAAAGCCAATACCGATGTGAAACAGTCCTTTATGCAGGTAGAAACCGATCAGGCCAAACTGAATGCACGTAAAGCCGCGATGGACTCTTCGGAAATTGTCTCACAAGCGTCCAGAGCCCAATATCAGGAAGGCTTAAAAACCATGGTCGATGTGTTGCTGGCACAGCGTAATGCCTTTTCTGCCAAGACCGATTATTTGAATGCCAAATATGATTATCTGTTGCATGCGCTGCAATTGCAGGCCTCGGTCGGGCAGTTAACCGAAAAGGAACTGGCAGAGCTGAATGCCTGGCTGATTGAATATGATTCGCCTCAGCCTCTATGAGGCTACTATTGTCATCAAACTTTCATCATGGATATGCTTTAATATGATTTATTATTGATCATTGTCCTCTATCGTTCAGGAGTAGCTTTCCTTGTGTCCAAATAATCCTGTATTAAGTCATCACATTTCTTCGCAATTTAATGAAGAACTGCAGGACGTAAATACCAAATTCATGACGATGGGCGGACTGGTAGAACAGCAGGTAGCTAATGCCATTCATGCCCTATTGGACACAGATGTCTCAATGGCAGTAGATGTGCAGTTTCAAGATAATGTCGTCAATCAGATGGAACGAGATATTGATGAAGCGCTGACCCTGATTCTGGCGCGCCGTCATCCTGCCGCGATTGATTTACGTATGGTGCTTGCCATGTCCAAGGCCAATACCGATCTGGAACGGATTGGCGATGAAGCCTCGAAAATAGGCCGAATTGCACAAAGCTTGTGTGAAGAGGGTAGCTCACCACGCGGTTATATGGAAACCCGGCATATTGGCAACCAGGTGCGGGTGATGATTCATGATGCACTGGATGCTTTTGCGCGTCTGGATGTAGATCAAGCTTTGAAGGTCATGTTGGCGGATGCGGATATTGACCGTGAATATCAGTCAGCCACACGTACGCTTATGACTTATATGATTGAAGACCCACGGCATATCAGTCGTGTCATCAATGTATTGTGGGTGCTGCGTTCACTCGAAAGAATTGGCGATCATGCCCGGAATATTTCGGAACAGGTGATCTATATGGTCAAAGGTTTTGATGTGCGTCATACCAGTGTTGAAGAAATTGAACAGAAAGTTCAGCGTTAAATCTTAAAAAATTAAAATAAAAAAACCTCCGTACCGGAGGTTTCTTTATTGAGATAGAGAAGCTAACTATGAGTTTCTTCCTCGGCATCATCTTCAAAAGTTTTGGCAATTTTTTCAATATTCAGGCTTTTGGCCATCGCATCAAAGATTTCCTTATACACGCCTTGCTGATGATAAAGCTGGTCGTGCTCGCCATGCTCAGCAATCGTTCCTTCTTTCATCACGTAAGTATAATCCGCATCAATAATCTGCGACAGGCTATGCGAAATGATGATCACGGTACGGCCTTGCTTGATCTGGTCCAGACTGTGTTTAATCTGTTCCGTGGCAATTGCATCTAGACTCGCCGTCGGTTCATCTAGAAAAATAATCGGTGGATTTTTCAGGAACATCCGTGCCAAGGCAATCCGTTGCTGCTGGCCGCCAGACAGCATCAAGGCATCGTTATCATAACCATCCGGTAACTGTAAAATCTGCTCATGAATCGAGGCTTTTTCTGCTGCCTCAATTACATCCTCCATTGAGGCAGTAGTTTTACCATAACGGATATTGTCAAAGATGGTGCCCTGAAAAATATGATTTTTTTGTAAGACCAGACCAATATGATCGCGTAGATATTGGGTGTCATAATCTTTCAGGTCAATGCCATCCAGTTTGATCTGACCTTGCTGTGGTTCATAAAATTTATCCAGCAAACTGATGAGGGTAGATTTTCCGGCACCCGATAAGCCCACCAAGGCGGTAATTTTATTGGGGCGAATTTCCATATCAATATCTTTCAGGGCATGGTGGCCGTTTGGATAATAAAAATTCACGCCACTCAGTTCAAATTTGCCTTGGACAATCGGTTTCTGCTGACCGCTTTGTTCAATTTCATCATCGGCCTCCAGAATTTTGAAAAAGCTTTCTGAATAGATCATGGCATCATTCACTTCATCATAAATCCGGTGCAGGGATCGAATTGGGGCAGAGACATTATTAAATAGCAGCACATGAAACATGATCATACCGATACTCATCTGGCCATCCAGCACAAAGTAGGAGGTTAAAATAATGATCAGTACAATCCCGATCTGTTCCAGAAAAGTTTTCAGGCCATCAAACAGGAAACTGGTCTGGCGGGTTTTCATCTGATTGTCGGTCAGTTCACGCTGTAAACCGAGCTGCTTTTCCGATTCAATCGATTCGCGGTTAAAAGACTTAATCACGGTAATCGAGTTGATGATACTGAGAATGCCCTGACTTTTTCTCTCCCGACCATCGCGAAGACTGCGGCGCCAGCCCCCGAGTTTTTGTGCCTGCTTATAGGTCAGCCAGAAATAGATAGGAACAATAGCAGTCGCGACCAGACCGACATACACATTGGCATAGTACATTAGCCCCAAAGCCACAATGGCACTGGTAAATAACGGTAAAATATCAATAAAGAAAATTTGCACCAGACGGGTCAGTGAGCCAATGCCACGGTCAATCCGGGTCTGTAATTTACCGGCCTGGTTATTTTCCTGATTAAAAAATTCCAGCCGATATTTTAAAAATTTTTCAATAATCCCTTGGGCCAGATCCTGAGAGACAAAAATCCGCAGTTTCTCTCCATAGAACTTCTGCCCGAACTGGACAAAGGCATTGATAATTTCTTTGCCGAGCAAAATCGCCGAAATCGTGATCAGAATATGCCAGCCTTGTTCCAGTCCTTGACCGGTTTCGAGTAGCGAATTGATGCTGTCGACCGCATATTGCAAGGTAATGGCATTGACCTGTGCGGTGAATGAGCCAATCAGGGTCAGAATCAGCGTGGCAATCACCAGCAACCGGTAAGGCTGAACAAAGGGACGAAGTTTCTGAAACAGCTGCCATAAGTTCATAAAAGGATTATTTTTATTGTGAAAGTTGAATTCAGTCTAGGCAGGAATTAGGCTAGCCACAAGCATAAATGTTGTAGTCATTTGTGAAGAGCAGTTGTAATCCTTTAGGTCGAATGTCAGTATTTTCATGTGGATACTGGATTGAATTGATATGACTCTCGATTTATTTGCACCCCAGCCGCAAGCCAATGTATTACCTTTTGATGGGGTAGTGGAGGATTATGGCCTGATTTTGGATCAGGAACAAAGCCAGCAGTATCTACAGCATTTTCTCAGTCAGCTGGCCTGGCAACATGATGAAGTGCATTTATTTGGCAAGCACCATGTCACAGGTCGCCAGGTGGTCTGGTATGGCGATGAACATTATCAGTATCGTTATTCTGGTACGCTCAAACAAGCTCAGGTATGGACACCCGGATTATTCCGTTTAAAGCAGCATATTGAAATTCTGGTCGGTCATCCCTTTAATTCCTGTCTGGCCAATTTGTATGAAGATGGTTCCCAAGGCTTGGGCTGGCATAGTGATGATGAGCCGGCGTTATATACAGGTACCTCTCGGGAAAATGTCATCGCTTCTCTAAGTCTGGGAGCTACCCGTAAAATGAGCTTTAAGCATAAAATTCACAGCGATAAAGTCGATGTGCTGTTACACAGTGGACAACTGATTGTGATGCGTGGCGCGACGCAGCAGCACTGGAAGCACAGTATCAGCAAAACCAGCAAAGTTTTAACACCGAGAATTAATCTGACTTTTCGTTATTTTTATCCTTAAGAAGCATTTTGGAGTGTAAAAAAGCACCCTAAAGGATGCTGATTTAAAAAAATTTAAAAACAGATTAAGGCGTGATTCCGGCAGGATGGCGATACCAGCTTTCAATCAACAAGGCAGCCGCAATACTGTCCGCAGAGAGTTTCTTGCCTCGACCTTGAGCTTGGTAATGATCCAGTTCATCGCGTGCTTCACGGGTGGTCAAACGTTCATCCACCATCCAGGTTTCAATATTGGTCTGATGACGTAAACGGCGGGCAAATTTTCGCGCCCGTGTCGACAGCTCCGATTCACTATCATCCATATTCAATGGTAAGCCGACCAGAAATAAATTGGGTTGATGGCTTTTCACGATTTTGAGTAGTTCATCCCAGTTGGGAATACCATCTTTCATGGGAAATAAGGGTAGGGGATTGGCACTAGCAATCAGGGATTGTCCGACCGACATTCCCATTTTTTGTGTACCAAAATCAAACGCCATAATGGTTTGTGGCGCGTTTACATCAGGCATGTCCAATCTCGGAAGATAACCAGTTGCGGTCTACCCCCATTTTTTTATAGGCAGCGTCCCAACGGTCGTTATAAGGTAAATTAAAAATCAGATCCATATCGGAATCACAAATCAGCCAGTCACCACGAGCAATTTCCTGTTCCAGCTGGTGTTTGCCCCAGCTGGCATAGCCAAGTGCAATCTGATAGCGACCAACGCCTTCATTATGCGCAATGGCATCCAGAATATCTTTCGATGTGGTAATACAGACATTCTCGCCTACGGCAATAGACGAATGCCAGGTCGGCTGACCGGTATGCAGGACAAAGCCGGCCTCAGGGCGTAATGGACCACCTTGCAATACTTCATGCGGATTGACATTGTCTGCTTCAATATCAAGATCATTCAGCAATTCTTTAATTTGAATGCCGGCAGGTCGATTGATAATGATGCCTTGCGCACCATCTTCATCATGCCGTGCGAGATAAATGACCGTCTGGGCAAAAAAATCATCATTCGCATGCGGCGGTGCAATCAGACAACGATGTGTCAGAAACTGTTTGGTCACCTGAGCAGTTCTCCTTAAAATTAATTTCTTCGCAGAGAAATCCTATGATCCTAATAGCTACGTTACTAGAGCTTCTTGGATTCACCAAATTTTATTTGTCCAGATTGTAAATATTTAAGCCTGCTGAAATTTCAGCTGACGTAACTGACGGGCATGTTGCAAGGTGGTTTCACTAATCTCTACACCACCTGTCATTCTTGCAAGCTCCTGAATTATTTCATTTTCTTCAAGATTGATAATCGTGCTGCTGGCAGGATCAGTCTGCTGTTTTTTCACCAGTAGGTGCTGATCAGATTGTGCTGCAACCTGCGCCTGATGGGTAATACACAGAATCTGTACATGTTGGGCCAGATCGGCCAGTAAACGCCCGACAATCTCTGCGGTACCACCACTGATCCCGACATCAATTTCATCAAAGACCAGCACTTCCGCTTCGGTTTTTTCCGCATTCATGACTTGCATCACCAACGCAATACGCGAAAGCTCACCACCTGATGCAACCCGGGCCAAAGGCTGTGCCGGAATGCCTTTATTGGCAGTAAAAAGTAGCTGGATAAAGCTCAGGCCTTCGCTAGATGGATGTTCCAGAGGCTCAAACTTAAACTCAAAATGTGCTTCAGGCAGTGCCAGCTGTTTGACCTGCTCAGTGAGCTGCTTGGCCAAAGGTGCTGCGGCTTCACGGCGAATCTGATCCAGATGTTGGGCTTTATCCATAAATTCCTGATAAGACACTGCTACCTGTTCAGCCAGTGTTTCCGGATCTTCCAGTTGATGTAACTGTTCCAGTTCACTTTGCCAGGCTTCATATTCTTCTTTCAGTAATTCTGGCTGGGTACGATATTTACGTGCCAGACGATGGAAGATTTCTAAAGTTGAATTCAGTACTTCCATGCGTTCAGGATCAAAACTCTGCCGATCCATAAACTGGCGTAAATTCGCTGCTGCATCTTCAAGTTCGCTTTGAGCATTCAGTAGGGAAGTATAAATCCCGGAAAGCTGTTCACTGCGTCCGGCATGCGACTCAACCCGACGCATAATTGATGCCAGTTCCTGAGTGATATTCTGTTCAGCTTCATCCAGCACATTCAGGCTATAGACACAGTCCTGCATAATGGCTTCATGATGCGAGAGCCGATCAAATTCCTGTTCAATTTCAGGATAATCCGTCTGAACAATTTCTTCCAGTTCTTCGAGTTGCAGCTCAAGGGTTTCCAGAAGCTGCTTGCGTGTCGCTTGTGCATCCAAAGCTGCCTGATGCTGGCGAATATTTTTTTGCCAAGTGCTATACGCATCACGTACTGCTTGAGCCGGCGCATAAAAATGATAATAACGATCCAGCCAGTGCTTCGGATAAGGCGGTTCCAGAAGTTGCTGCTGACTATGCTGGCTATAGAGTTGTACCAGTAAACGCCCAATTTCTTTCAGTTCAGACAGGCTGCTCGGACGTCCATTGATCCAGGCCTTGCTGCGGCCGGTAGCAAAAATCACCCGGCGTAAATGAATTTCACCTGATTCGTCATCCAGCTCATGTTCTTTTAACCATGCGGCTTCAGGACTGTGTTCCTGATAGCTGAAACTGGCAGTGACATCGGCTTTTTCTGAGCCATAACGTACATAATTGGTATCGGTTCGCTCACCCAAACAGGCAGACAATGCATCCAGTAAGAGGGATTTACCTGCACCGGTTTCACCGGTTAAAACGTTAAAACCTTTATCAATATCAATAGCAAGATGTTCAGCTAAAGCAAAATTGATCAGAGTTAAATGTGTCAGCATAAACGCATCCGGGCTGCGAAAAGTTTGATTGAAATAGCCTGATGTCGGATTGGGGTCGCAACATGGCTGTGATTATTATAAATCAGGACGAATCAATTTCATTCTATCTTAAATTTTAGCGATTTATATATGCTTATTTCACTGTATTTTCGCAAGAAGCTGACTCAGAAGTCCGTTAATGCACTGCTGATTTTCATATTTTTGACATCCCCAATCTTTAAATTAAAGATTCAATTGAGCCTGTTTTTAAAAGAGCGCGTGCAGATCGAAACTTAAGTTTATCTATCAGCAAAATACAGGCCAAAACATGCTGTAAATAGAAGGGGTTCAGGTGATACAGAATATTTGATCGACGCCGACAAACTTCGATTGATTAGTTGAGGGTGCACATTTAAACTACAGCAATCAAAATATTACAAAATGCTTTATCTGGAGAAATCGCATGTCAGCTCAGTTTGATCATGTATCTGTACTTAAAAAATCTAATGTAACCTGAGTTCGATGAAATATTTTAGCTTTTTAGCAAGTTTTGGAAAGTTGGCTTATTTGGATTTAAGCAATAAGCCACTATAGCAGCCATAATATTCACCATAAAGTTATTCACCGAACGATGACGTGAATGGTCAATTTGATGTAAGTTTTTTAACTGATCATTCACTGTTTCGATCAATCCTCTTCTGCAAAGCAATTGTTTTTCTTCTTCAGTTTGGATGGGTTTATTTTTCATATTCTTGCGTGACGGGGTTAATAGTCTGAGCCCCCTTGCTGCTAAAGCTTCAGTTTTTGCTTTACTCAGATAGCCTTTATCGCCCAGTAAAATACCTTTTAACTCTTGGGTTAAAGATTCAAGTACAGCAACATCATGAACACTTCCCGATGTAATCTTGAGATTAATAATTTCACCCAAGTTGTTGATAACAATATGGACTTTAAATCCATAAAACCAACCTGTGCTACTTTTACCACGACCAGCTAAGCCTTTAAATACACGATGTCTTTTAATTCTAAGATTATGGCAAACGACCAATTTAGTCGAATCAATAATACAAATTCCGGTATCTTCTCCTTTAACTTGATGGAAGAAACTACTCAAAGCTTGCAAACAACGCGGCATAATTTCAATAAAACGATTGTAACTAAGAAGCTTGGGAAAAGCTGATTTCCAAAATGGGATGATCATATGACAATAAAAATATTTGAAAAATCTAAACCCGGATTTATGAAATAAAATGACAATGGTCATGACTTCAGACAAGCTTAAAGCTGACTTTTTCATTGTTGTTTTTTGATCAGAAATTAGAGCTTTCTCTAAAGATTCATTAAACTTTTTGCAGAAATCATCCAAGATACAAAATAATTCGGTAATATAGTCCATGAAAAAGCCTTGCTCTGAAATGTTTTGTCTTCGTAACCAAGATATTACAGATGCTAAGGCTTTTTTTTATTTATTTTTTATGTCGAACTCAGGTTAATGTATATTTCGGCGGGTTGTGTATTAGCCACATTGTACAATTTGAAGACGGGACCAAAAAAACTTTGGGTGTCATTCTGCCATCAGAAAATGCCTTGACCTTTGAAACACATGTTCCTGAGCGTATGGAAATTGTTTCAGGTGAATGCCGTGTTCAGATTGGCGATAGCGAAGAAAGTGAGCTGTTCCGTGCGGGGCAGTCTTTCTATGTGCCGGGCAATAGCCGTTTTAAAATCGAAACCGATGATGTGCTGGACTATGTCTGCCATTTTGAAGGTTAAGTCCAGATTCAAGATCAGTGTAAACCGGGCAAGAAATTTCAGTGCGAATCGGTTAAACTAATCAGCTATAGAAATCCTGTGAAGTCAGCTTTACGGGATTTTTCTTTTGTATATAACTAATCTAGAGGTCGTTCATGGCAAAACCTGAATATTTTTATGGCGTACATTCAGTGGAGTCATTGTTAGAGCTTGAGCCTGAACGTGTCTTGACATTATTCACTCTCAAAGGACGCGATGATCAGCGTTTAAAGCGTGTACTGGAACTGGCTGAACCGTTTGGGATCAGTGTGCAGCAAGCCAGCCGTGACAAACTGGAGAAACTGGCCGGGCAACCGTTTCATCAGGGGGTCGTAGCCGCAGTTCGTGCTCATCCAACCCTGAATGAAAAAGATCTTGAATCCTTGTTGAGTGCGAATCCTCAAGCGTTGTTATTGGCCCTCGATCATATTACCGATCCGCATAATCTCGGTGCCTGTATCCGTACAGCCGCTGCAATGGGCGTTGAGGCAGTGATTGCGCCACGTGATCGTTCTGCAACGTTAACCCCGACTGCACGTAAAGTGGCTGCAGGTGGTGCGGACAAAGTCAAATTCATTCAGGTCACCAATCTGGCGCGTACTTTGGGTCAAATCAAAGAAGATTTTAATGTTCGTGTTGTCGGAACTATGCTGGATGAAAAAGCGCTGCCGATTCAAAATTTTGATTTTACCGGTACTGGCGTCTGTATCGTGATGGGTGCGGAAGATACTGGCCTACGTCCAATTACGCAAAGCCAATGTGATCAGACCGTGTATATTCCGATGGCAGGTAATCTGCAAAGTCTGAATGTCAGTGTGGCTACAGGCATGGCGCTGTATGAAGCCTGCCGTCAACGTAACCTTTAATTGATGATGGCATTGTCAGACCGTACCCAAGGCTATGTTTTTTTAGTTGTTACCATGTGCATCTGGGGCGGTTTTACTTTAACAGCCCGCCTGAATGCGCTGTGGCAGATCAGTGCTTGGGATATTGTGGCCTTGCGTTTTTCTTTGGCCTTCCTGATTCTGATGCCGATCTTGCTTTATCGTAAAGAGGCCGCTTTTTTACTGAAAAAAGAGCCTTTTATTTTAGCTATGATTGGCGGGGTGATTTATTGCCTGTTTGCCTATAGTGCTTTTCACTACGCACCTACCGCCCATGCTGCAATTTTCTTGAATGGCTGTATTCCGATCTGTACCGCGATCATGGCTTTTTTTCTGATGGGGCAGGCTTTTGATAAACATACCTGGGCCAGCCTGATCATTATGATCGTCGTACTATGTCTCATGAGTATGCTGATGTATCGGGAAACTGGTGTAGCCTTTGGGGCAGGGGACGGGCTGTTTTTTATCAGTGCCATACTTTGGGCGATTTTTACTGTTTTATTGCGTAAATATCAGCTAACTGCATGGCAGGCAATGTGTGGTGTCGCGATCTGGTCGGCAGTGATATATGTGCCGATTTATCTGCTATTTTTACCGAAAAATTTGAGTGTGCCTGAACCCAAGCATTTACTGTTTCAGACCATTTTTCACGGCATATTTGTGGTGATTATTGCTACTTTAAGCTATGTAGAAGCCATCAAGCGTCTTGGTGCATTTAAGGCAGGCAGTATTACCAATCTTGCACCTTTTATTGCGGCAATTCTGGCTGTACCTTTATTAAATGAAACTTTAAGTCTGGCCATGGTGTGTGGCCTGATGGGTATGGCCGTCGGGGCCTTACAGCCGTGGCGCTGGTTACAGCATCAGGACAGTCTGAGCCGAAAATTAGCAGAACAAAAAAAGCAGTCTTAATCAGACTGCTTTTTTTATGCTTCAGCTGGCTGCCATGTTTAAATATTTTTGATGTAATGGTCTGAGATGAGCATAGAGATGATCCAGATGACCATCATTTAGGACAATATCATCGGCCATGGTCTGCTTTTGTTCGCGGGACATTTGGGCGGCAATGATATTGCGAATTTGTTCGATATTCTGGCCATCACGTTGTGAGGCCCGCTCAATTTGCAGTTCGATGGTGGCATCAATCAGTAAGGTATGCTGAGTGAGTTCGTGCTGATTGGTTTCAAATAAAAGTGGTGAAACCAGAATGGCATAGGGACTTTGCGCAGCATGTAGTTGCTGGATAATGGAAGTGCGAATTGCCGGATGGGTAATACTTTCCAGGGTCTTGCGTGCTTCAGGAGACTGGAAGATATATTCACGCAAGGCACGACGATTCAGTGAGCCATCGGCAAGCAGTACCCAATCGCCAAAAGCCTGCTGGATCTGGGTAAGTGCAGGCTGCCCAATTTCGACCACTTCACGCGCTACCACATCGGCATCGACTACCGTGATCCCTTGTGCTTCAAACCACTGACTGGCAGCAGACTTGCCACTGCCAATCCCGCCGGTTAATCCGAGTATAAATTTCACTTTATTGACCTAAATACACTTTCATAATCTGCTCGCCCCACAAAAAAGCAATCCAGCCGGCAATCGCGATATAGGGACCAAAGGCAAAAGGCTGATTTTCCTTGCGGACTTTCAGTAGGATAATCCCGATAATCGCACCAACCAGAGAAGACAGCAGCACAATTAAAGGCAGTAATAAAGGCCCCATCCAGGCACCCAGGGCGGCAAGCAATTTAAAATCGCCATAGCCCATACCTTCCTTGCCGGTAACGATTTTAAATGCATAATACACCACCCACAGACACAGGAAACCAATAATATAGCCCCAGATGGCAGCACCGGGTAAGGTATAAAGTGCATAACTATTTACCCCCAAACCTAGCGCGGCCAAGGGTAAAGTATAACGGTCAGGCAGTAACTGGGTGTCAAAATCAATAAAAGTGAGTGCGATCAGCACATAAGTCAGGATCAGGCCAAACAGCATTTGTAGGGTAGGGCCAAATACTGCTACGACAAGGAGTGCACAAACTGCCGTCAGAATTTCAACCAAAGGATAACGGATGCTGATCGGATTCTGGCAGTTGCTACATTTTCCGCGCAGGACCAGCCAGCTAATGACGGGAATATTCTGGTACCAGCGGATTGGCTGATGACACTTGGGGCAAGCTGAAGCGGGTTTGCTTAAACTTAACTTAGTTTCATCAATCACCGGCTGTTCCGGATGCAGGAACATCTGGCAATCAGTACGCCATTCCTGTTCCATCATCTTGGGAGTGCGGTAAATCACGACATTCAGAAAGCTGCCGATACATAAACTAAAAAGCCCAACTGCGATATACAACGCCGTTGGGTTTTGAATAAAATATTGAAGAAAATCGTGCATTAAACCACAGAACCCATTTGGAAAATTGGAAGGTACATGGCAATCACCAGACCACCGACAAGCACACCGAGAACAGCCATAATGAGCGGTTCCATCATCGAGGTTAAGCCGTCAACTGCATTGTCGACTTCATTTTCATAATGTGTGGCTACTTTGTCTAGCATGGCATCTAGTGCACCAGATTCTTCACCAATCGCGACCATTTGTACTGCCATGGATGGGAATTTGTTGGTCACGCGCATGGCAAACTGTAGTTGTTGACCTGTGGCGACATCTTCACGGATTTTCATCACGGCATCTTCATACACGACGTTATTGGTAGCGCCGGCAGTGGATTCCAGTGCATCAATCAAGGGAACACCAGCTGCGAAAGTCGTGGCCAAAGTGCGGCTATAACGTGCAATAATCGCTTTATACACCAGGTCACCAAAAATCGGGGCTTTGAGTGCGGCCTTATCCAGAAAATCGCGGAATTTCTTGCTGCGTTTTTTCGCTTCAAGAAAAGCGGTAAT
Source organism: Acinetobacter sp. CIP 64.7 (assembly GCF_000369745.1). GTDB lineage: Bacteria > Pseudomonadota > Gammaproteobacteria > Pseudomonadales > Moraxellaceae > Acinetobacter > Acinetobacter fasciculus. The sequence continues at coordinate 228,269 of NZ_KB850177.1, forward strand.
CACGGCCCCAATGGCGATAATCAGCAGGAACCAATACTTTTGCATCCATTCCGACATATTGACCACCATTTTGGTAAAAGCCGGTAAGTCCGCACCAAATGAAGAGAATAAATCCTGGAAAACCGGGACCACTTTGACCATCAGAATGATGGTAACAATTAGGGCGACTACAACCACCGCAGCAGGATATTTCATGGCTTTTTTGATTTTTTGCTTGAGTAGTTCGCTTTTTTCTTTGTAAATCGCAACGCGATCTAGCATGGTTTCTAAAGCACCAGATTGTTCACCAGATTCGACCAGTGAACAGAATAGGTTGTCGAAATATTGTGGATATTTGCGCAGTGCTCCGGCAAAAGTATTACCGCCTTCAACCTCACCTTTAATTCCTAGTACAACTTCACGCATCGCCGGATTTTCCAGACCTTCTGCGACAATTTCAAAGCCTTGTACCAGTGGTACCCCGGCTTTCATCATGGTCGCCAACTGTCGGGTAAAAATTGTAATATCCAGTGTTGAGACTTTTTTCTTCATCAAGCCTTCAAGGATATTTTTTTTCTTTTCCCGAATGGTCTTGATGCTGATGCCTTGTTTCCGAAGGGTGACCTTGGCCAGAGCCATATTTTTTGCTGGCAATTCCCCCTTGATCTTTGCCCCTTTACGATCAATTCCTTCATAGCTGAAGATCGGCATCATCTGGCCTTTCTTTACTGCTGCCATACCTTTATCCTTATTTTAGATCAGCGCCCGATCATTCGCTGGTGACACGATTGACTTCCTGTAAAGAAGTCACCCCCTGCATCACCTTGATTAAACCTGACCGGCGTAAATTGTTAAAACCTGCACGTGCGGAAGCATCTGCAATTTCAAGTGCATTGCCGTCCTCCATAATAATTCTGGAAATTTCGGGTGTTACTTTCATAACTTCATAAATACCTACACGACCCTTATAGCCTTCACGACATTCATTGCAGCCCACCGGTTCATAAATTTGGAACTCAGGTTGCTGCAAGTCGGTTTCGGTAAAGCCCATCTCCAGTAAGCTTTGTTGCGGAATATCTGCAGGTTTCTTGCATTGTGAACACAAACGACGCGCCAACCGTTGTGCAATGACCAGGTTTACTGAAGTGGCAATATTGAAAGAGGGCACCCCCATGTTTCGTAAACGGGTCAAGGTCTCAGGCGCACTATTGGTATGCAAGGTCGACATCACCATATGACCGGTCTGCGCCGCTTTAATCGCAATCTCGGCAGTTTCCAGATCCCGGATCTCACCGACCATTACGATGTCCGGGTCTTGACGTAAGAAGGACTTCAGTGCGGCAGAGAAGGTAAGACCAACTTTATTGTTGACGTTGACTTGATTAATGCCTTGTAAGTTAATCTCGACCGGATCTTCCGCTGTCGAAATATTGGTATCTTCACGATTGAGGATATTCAGACCGGTATACAGTGAAACGGTTTTACCGGAACCTGTTGGACCAGTGATCAGGAGCATGCCTTGCGGTTTGTCCAGCGCTTGCATAAAAAGGTCTTTTTGTTCCGGTTCATAACCTAGTGCATCAGTTCCCAACATCGCGCTGGAGGGATCCAGAATTCGCAGTACCAGCTTCTCACCAAACAGGGTAGGGAGAGAGTTGACACGGAAATCAATGGCTTTATTTTTAGAAAGTTTTAATTTAATACGACCATCTTGCGGTACCCGTTTTTCAGAAATGTCCATTTGCGACATGACTTTAAGACGCGAAGACAAGCGATTTGCCAGCTGTAGTGGTGGTGTTGCAATCTGGCGTAATACCCCATCTACCCGGTAACGTACCCGATAGATTTTTTCATAAGGTTCAAAATGTAAGTCTGAAGCCCCCATACGGATCGCATCAATTAGTAATTTATTAATATATTTGACAATCGGTGCTTCTTCACCCTTGTTACTGTCATCCTCTTCTTTATTCGGATCAGCAGATTCGACATCAACATCCAGATCAAAGTCTTCATCGAATTCAAAGGTACTTTCTTCGGTAAAATTCTGCTCGATCAGTTTTTCAAGTTTATTGTGTTCAACAATAATGGTTTCAATATTGAGTTTGGTGGAAAAGCGGACTGCATCAATCGCTTCGATATTGGTCGGGTTACTGGTCGCAACATATAAAATACTGGAATTTCTAAAAATCGGCAGAATGCGATGCTTGGTAATCAGCTTTTCATCAATCGCATCCCGAAGAATTTGAGCAGGATCATAGGCACTGATATCAAACAGCGGTTCGCCAAATTCGACTGAAATCGTTTCAGCAATGACGGTTGGAGAAAGTTGCTGCTGGTTAATTAACTCAGCCACAATATCGATTTTTTCTTGTTTGGCATGCGCTAATGCACTGCGCATATCTTCAGCCGAGATGACGCCTTCCTCGACCAAACGACGAATAAATCCGGTAAATCTTGGCGACCCCTGTAATGCTGTCATGCTATAAATGCCTACTCATCAAATTCTTTTAATTGCTATACTAAAATTATACGTTTGTTACGTAAAAATACCATAGCCAAGAGTGCTGCTAGCTTCCTCATCTCCAGTAAAAGCATGAACTGGTTGGAAGAAGTCCCCATTTTTTTAAGTGATAACAAAAAATAACCATTTTGGATAGTCTAAACTGAGAAGGAGTGATAAGAAAACTATTCTTTTAATTTTCCAATTCCGTGTAGAATGTGCCCAATTCAAAATATGTAAATGAAATAGGTTAATTATGTCGGTTTCGACGATTACCCCTTGGGTGATAGGTAACTGGAAAATGAATCCGGTGCAGGCAGATGCATTGAGCTTGGTGCGTGGTATTAAGAATTTGCTGGAAACTGCGCCAATTGCCGAAGATCAATGTCATTTAGGTGTGGCACCGATTGCCATTGCCTTAAGCCAGATTCAGGCAGAGCTGTCATCTGCGGTTCGTCCGATTTATACCGTAGCACAAGATGTTTCACGTATTTCTGGAACAGGTCCCTACACTGGTGAAGTCAGTGCTGAATTGTTGGCCGATAGTCAAATTCACTATGTACTAGTGGGTCATTCTGAACGCCGTGAAATATTTGCGGAAAATGCTGATATTTTAAATGCGAAAATCAAGAATGCCTTAAGTGCCGGTTTGACCGTGATTTATTGCGTTGGTGAAAGCCTGGAACAACGTGAAGCAGGGCAGGCAGAAGCTGTAGTGCTACAACAGATTTGTGATATTGCTGCTGTGGTTGAAGCTGAGCAATGGAAAAATATCGTGATTGCCTATGAACCGATCTGGGCAATTGGAACTGGTAAAACTGCTTCTCCTGAAGATGCACAGGCCATGCATGCACAAATCCGTCAAGGTTTAAGCCAGATCACTGGTTATGGCGCGACGATGGCGATTTTATATGGTGGTAGTGTCAAGCCGGAAAATGCAGTAGAGTTAGCAGCCTGCCCAGATATCAACGGGGCATTGGTCGGTGGTGCATCACTCAATGCTGAGTCGTTCCATAAAATTGCTCATGCATTTGCAAATACACAATAATTAGGAGTTCAGCATGCAAACTTTTGTGCTGGTAGTACATATTATCTTAGCTGTTTTGATGATTGTCTTGATTTTGGTTCAGCATGGTAAAGGTGCAGATGCTGGTGCCTCTTTCGGTGGCGGTGGTGCAGCGACAGTATTCGGAGCATCGGGTTCGGGTAATTTCATGACCCGTTTGACTGCAATTTTTACTGCACTGTTTTTCGTAACCAGTCTGACTTTGGCGATTTTAGCCAAGCAACAAACCTCGAATGCCTATAGTTTGGGATCGGTTCAGTCTGCGCCGACCACACCTGTACAATCGAATGAAACTTCACCAACTGCACCAGAAACGACCGAATAGTTTTAATTAATCCTTTCTTTTTTTCAGTGATACGACTAGAATGCGTCACAGCTGCGGTGGTGGTGGAATTGGTAGACACGCTACCTTGAGGTGGTAGTGCTTTCGGGCGTGGGGGTTCAAGTCCCCCCTTCCGCACCAACTTATAATCCAGAAATTTAAGTTGGTGTATGCAGCTGAAAAAACTTCTGTTGATGCGGGATGGAGCAGTCTGGTAGCTCGTCGGGCTCATAACCCGAAGGTCGTTGGTTCAAATCCAGCTCCCGCTACCAATCAATCCTTTTTAAAGGCGCAAACTTTCAAGAGGCAGCTTAAACAGGTTTTAAGTTGAGAAAATTAATTTGCATGTTGTTGCGGGATGGAGCAGTCTGGTAGCTCGTCGGGCTCATAACCCGAAGGTCGTTGGTTCAAATCCAGCTCCCGCTACCAATCTTTTAAAGATGCAAACTTTAAAAGCAGTTTAAGTTTTTTAAACTGAATGTTATTTGTACGCTGATGCGGGATGGAGCAGTCTGGTAGCTCGTCGGGCTCATAACCCGAAGGTCGTTGGTTCAAATCCAGCTCCCGCTACCACTTTTTCAGCGACAGATGACAAATATGCAGAATGATGTGGTTTTGATTGAAAAGTTCTCATCTTTTGTATATAATTTTTGCACGTTGATGCGGGATGGAGCAGTCTGGTAGCTCGTCGGGCTCATAACCCGAAGGTCGTTGGTTCAAATCCAGCTCCCGCTACCAAGTTTCTAAAAAGAGGCTCACAACAAGGTGGGCCTTTTTGCACAGTGGGATTTGAAAAAATCTTAAATTGTGCATTAATTGGGGCGATTTACGCCCTTTTTTATTGGCTATCGTGTAGTGTCGACATTATTTGGTCAAATCTCCATGTTTCACTACTACTATAGTTTGTATTGGTTTGTAGTGGTCAAATAGATCATAAAATCGCACCAGATGACGAGAGTAAATGAAGCTATCAAATAAAACTCAAGCACTTCAGGACTTGATTGCACCAGCAGTTGAAGCCTGTAATGTAAACCTTTGGGGGATTGAATTCCTGCCACAGGGTAAATGTTCGTTATTACGTATCTACATCGACAAGCCAGTCGATGAGAGCGTTGCACCAGCAATCAATGAAGATGGTGAAGAAGAGCAGGGGCGTGGTATTGGCGTTCAGGATTGTGTGCGTGTCACGCAGCAAGTGGGTGCAATGCTGGATGTTCATGATCCGATCTCGGGTGAATATTCACTTGAAGTATCTTCGCCAGGCTGGGACCGTCCATTCTTCCAGCTCGAGCAGATGTCAGGCTATATCGGTCATACCGTAGCACTACGTTTGATCAGTGCGGTAGATAACCGTCGTAAATTCCAGGCCAAACTGGTTGCTGTCGATCTTGAAAATGAAATGATTCAGGTTGAAGTAGAAAAGCAACAGGTATTGGAGATCGACAGTCACAATATCGATAAAGCAAATTTGGTCTTCCAAGATTAATTTAATAAATAAAAATTTAACGAATAGGTGACGTATGGCACGTGAAATTCTGACCGTCGTTGAAACGGTTAGTAACGAAAAAGGTGTACCTCGTGAAGCGATCTTTGAAGCGCTTGAGCAAGCTTTAGTTGCTGCGACAAAGAAAAAATTCTACGAAGGAACACATTCGGAAGAAGCACGTTTACGTGTGGAAATCGATCGTAAAACAGGTGACTATCGTACTTTCCGTCAGTGGGAAGTGGTTGCAGACGAAGACCATGAAATGCCAGCTTGTCAGGATGCCATCTCTGATGTTGATCCGGCAAAATGGTCGATTGGCGACATTCGTGAGCTTGAAGTTGAATCGATTGACTTCGGTCGTATTGCAGCGCAAATTGCCAAGCAAGTGATCGTACAGAAGATCCGTGAAGCAGAACGTGCACTCGTAGCCGATGCTTACGAATCTAAAGTCGGCGAGCTGATCTACGGTGAAGTGAAAAAACAAACCAAAGACGGCTTTATCATTGACCTAGGTGACAATGCTGAAGCGTATCTTGCTCGCGAAGAAATGATTCCGAAAGAAATCCTTCGTCCGAAGCAACGCGTGAATGCGATTCTATTCAATGTCAACCGTGAAGGTCGTGGTGCGCAGTTACAACTGTCACGTGCTAAACCGGATATGCTGATTGCATTGATGAAGAAAGAAATTCCTGAGATTTCTGAAGAAATTATTGAAATTAAAGCGGCGGCTCGCCAACCAGGCGTTCGTGCTAAAATTGCAGTGAAAACCAATGACCACCGTATTGACCCGGTGGGTGCTTGTATTGGTATGCGTGGTACCCGTATTCAAGCTGTACAGCAAGAGCTCAATGGCGAGCGTATTGATGTGGTAGTTTGGTCGGATGATCCTGCGCAATATATCGCAAGTGCATTGGAACCAGCAGATGTATCGAGTATTGTCATCGATGAAGATGCACGTACTGCAGATATCATTTTCGCAACCAGCGATCAGTTGGCACGTGCGATTGGTTCACAAGGTCAGAACGTTCGTCTGGCATCTGAATTGACTGGCTACAAGCTGGACATGATGCTGGAAGAGGAATACTACGCCCGTCAACAAAACGAAGCGCAACAATATTTAGACATGTTTGTTACCCGTCTGGATATCGCGGAAGATTTGGCGATGGCATTGGTAGAAATGGGCTTCACCTCGCTTGAAGAAATTGCTTATGTTCCTGCAGAAACGTTTGATGAAATCGAACTGGATGCGGAACTGGTTGAACTACTGCAAAGCCGTGCGAAAGAAATTGCACTTGCTGATGCATTACAACAGCAAGAGAACATACAAGCGCCAAGTGAAGAACTTGTTGCAATGGAAGGCATGACAGTAGAGATCGCGCAAGCGCTAGCAGCTCGTGGTGTGGTAACAGTGGATGATTTAGCAGATCAGGCGACTGACGATATCGAAGATATTGAAGGTTTGGGTGCTGAGAAAGCAGGTCAACTCATTATGAAAGCGCGCGAATCATGGTTTAACTAGGAGGTAGTATATGACGGACAAGTCGATTAAAGAGTTAGCCCTCAATGTGGGTAGTCCAGTTGAGAAGCTCCTAGAGCAGGTTCGTGAGGCAGGTTTACCACAGCGTAAAGCTGACGATATTATTACCACCGAACAACAAGATAGCTTGATGAGCCATGTGAAAAAGTCACAGGGTTCAGAAAGCCAAGCAGGGCAAATCACGTTGAAACGTAAAACGACTAGTACGGCTAAAGTAGCCAGTACTTCAGGTAAGGCGAAAACGATTAATGTAGAAGTTCGCAAGAAGCATACATTTGTTAAGCCGGATCCAGAGCAGATCAAAGCAGAAGCATTGGCGAAAGCCAAGGCTGAGCAACAGGCCAAAGCTGCGCCTGAGCAGAATACAGCACAAGCTGCTTCTGCTGAAGCTCCAAAAACTGGCGTAAATAACGCGAATAAAGCTCTAGAAGCGATGCGTGCTGCTGCAAAGCAAACCAGCGACAAGCAAGAAGTTTCTAAAGCTGCAGTTGTGGTAAAACGCAAATCAACCAACAAGCCGATTGTGAAGCAAGTTGTTAAACCAACTGAAACCGCTGAACAGAAAAAGGCACGTGAAGCAGAAGCAGCAAAATTAAAAGCTGTTGAAGAAGCAGCACGTCGTAAAGCGGCTGAAGAAGCGCAGCAACGTACGCTTGAACAAATGCGTCAAATGGCGTCTAAGTACACCGCGGAAGATACTGCTGCAACGATTCGTGTTGTTGATGATTCTCCTCTGGCTGCCGGTCTTGTTGGTCAGGCATATGAAGACTCATTTGCGAAAGAAGACCGCGAAATCAAACGTGGTACGAATACGCCGAGCGCGCGTGCACCGAAAAAAGGTGGTCGTCGTGGTCAGGAAGAGCAAAGCTTCAGCAAACAGCCTAAGCGCGGTTTAAAAACCAGTCAAGGCAACAAGCACGGCTTCGAAAAACCTGTGAAAAAACAGGTTTACGATGTTGAAATCGGTGAAACGATTGTCGTTGCTGACTTAGCTGCGAAAATGGCAGTTAAGGTTCGTGAAGTGATTAAATCACTCATGAAAATGGGTGAATTGGTTACTCAGAACCAGGCGATTGATCAAGAAATTGCTGCACTTGTTGTGGAAGAAATGGGCCATAATCCGGTACTGGTTTCTGATACACAAGCTGAAGATAACTTGCTTGAAGCAGCTGAAGAAGCACGTGGTGCGCAATCTACGCGTGCGCCTGTTGTTACCATTATGGGTCACGTTGACCATGGTAAAACATCGCTGCTTGACCGTATTCGTCGTGCAAAAGTGGCTGCTGGCGAAGCGGGCGGTATCACACAGCATATCGGTGCTTACCATGTAACTACTGATAAAGGTATGATTACATTCCTTGATACTCCGGGACACGCAGCATTTACTGCAATGCGTTCACGTGGTGCGAAAGCAACAGATATCGTGGTTCTGGTTGTTGCAGCAGATGATGGTGTAATGCCACAAACTGCAGAAGCAATTGACCATGCACGTGCTGCAGGTACACCAATCATTGTTGCAATCAACAAGATGGATAAAGAATCTGCTGATCCAGATCGCGTATTGAATGAATTGACTGTGAAAGAAATCGTGCCAGAACAATGGGGTGGTGACGTTCCAGTGGCAATGGTTTCTGCACATACTGGTCAAGGCATTGATGAACTTCTTGATATTATTTCGATTCAAGCTGAACTTCTAGAGCTTAAGGCATCTGAAGAAGGTGCTGCACAAGGTGTCGTAATTGAAGCACGCGTAGATAACAGCCGTGGTGCAGTAACATCTATTCTGGTTCAAAACGGTACATTGAAAGTAGGTGATCTTGTTCTTGCCGGTTCATCTTATGGTCGCGTTCGTGCGATGACGGATGAAAATGGTCAGCGTATCAAATCTGCAGGTCCTTCGATTCCAGTGGAAATTCTGGGTCTTCCAGAAGCGCCAATGGCAGGTGACGAAGTTCTTGTGGTCAGCGATGAGAAGAAAGCACGTGAAGTTGCCGATGCGCGTATGGATCGTGAACGTCAAAAACGTCTTGAGCGTCAATCTGCAATGCGTCTTGAAAACATCATGGCGTCTATGGGCAAGAAAGATGTGCCTATCGTAAATGTTGTGTTGAAAACTGACGTACGCGGTACCTTGGAAGCCTTGCATGTAGCACTTGCTGAGCTTGCGACTGATGAAGTTAAAGTACGTATCATCGGTTCTGGTGTAGGTGCGATCACTGAGTCTGACGTGACACTGGCTGAATCTTCAGAAGCAGTTCTACTCGGCTTTAACGTACGTGCGGACAACGCTGCGCGTCAAAAAGCAGATGCAGACAGTATCGACATTCGTTACTACTCAATCATCTATCAATTGATTGATGATGTGAAAGCAGCAATGAGCGGTAAGCTTGCACCAGAACATCGTGAAACGATTCTGGGTGTTGCACAAGTACGTGAAGTATTCCACTCAAGTAAGTTTGGTGCGGCTGCGGGCTGTATGGTACTTGAAGGCGTATTGCATCGTAACAAACCGATTCGCGTATTACGTGATGATGTGGTTGTGTTCCAGGGCGAGCTTGAATCTCTTCGTCGCTACAAAGAAGTGGTTGAAGAAGTTCGTGCCGGTATGGAATGTGGTCTTGCGGTGAAAGGCTATAAAGACATCAAAGCACTTGATAAGATCGAAGTGTACGATGTTCAACTGATTAAACGGAGTCTTTAATGGCGGGTAGTCAACGTCTGAAGCGTATGGCGGATACAGTACAACGCGAGTTGTCAGAACTGATCCGTCAGGAGCTGAAAGATCCACGCTTAGGTGGTCTCGTGACCATCTCTGCGGTGAAGGTGAGCCCAGACCTGGGATATGCGGAAGTTTATGTCACTGTGATGGGACGTGAACTTGGCGATGAGCAAAGCCAAGAAGCCAATAAAGAAACTTTGGATGTGTTGAACAAAGCATCTGGTTTCTTGCGCCATGAGCTGAGTCGTCGTATCAAAACCCGTATTACGCCTCGTCTACGTTTCCATTATGATAAGACCAATGCATATGGTAACTATATGTTTGGTCTGATCGCTGAAGCAGTGAAGGACTTACCTGAAGCTGAAGCAAAAAAAGATGATGAATAAGTCTTAGGACTAAAAAAGCTACCTTCGGGTGGCTTTTTTTATCTCTAGATTTTTTTAGATTTAAAAGAACTTGAATTGCTTGCTCAATTAATCGAAATCATCATTACGATTGATTTTCTTTTCATAAAAGGTACGACGGCGTGAGCGCTGCCAAGGCAGAGGGCGTTCCAGCGTTTCCGGAACCTCGCCACTCAAAGAGCGTAAACGCAAATGTAATGCAGCCTGTGCCATCAGATTGGCAGATACCGGTGCGGTAATGAAGGCGAACAGGGTGATGAGCACTTCAGCAAAACCGAAACGGCCATATATGGCCGAGAACAGAATTGAGGCCATCAAAAAGCTGCCCAGGCCCAAAGTACTGGATTTGGTCGGGGCGTGCAGACGCATAAACAGATCGGGCAGACGGACCATACCGATCCCGCCGACCAACATAAAGAAAGCACCAATCAATAAAAAAATCGACACCAGTATTTCTAAAATTAAGGACATTTAAAAACTCCTAGTCGATCACATGGCCAGTGGTGAAATAACGTGCCAAGGCTGTAGTCGAAACAAAGCCAAGCATCGCAACCAGTAAGGCCCCTTCAAACAGGAAGCTGCTACTCCAGTAAATCCCTAAAATGACAATCAGACAGGTGGCATTCAGGAACAGGGTGTCGAGTGCCAACAGACGATCCACGATAGAAGGGCCAGTGATGAGTCGGATCAGGCAGAGTAACATCGAGACAGTGATAGCACCTAGGCAAATCATTAATGCATAAGGCAGAATAGTCATGCTTTTTCTCCTGTCTGTGCGCTGAAAATTTCAATCAGAGGCTGTTCGTAGCGCTGTTTGATTGTTTCGATTTCTGCTGCTTCATCCTCTGTGCTTAAGGCATGAACCAGAATATCACCACGATCCTGATCAATGCCTGCAGATACTGTACCGGGCGTTGTGGTAATGATCATTGCCAGCAAGGCATTGACTTCCTCATGCTCGGTTTCCAAAGGCACGCGAAACCATTTTGGATGCAGGTTCTTGGTTGGACCAAGTACCAGTTTTGCGACTTTAATATTGGCTACTACAATATCCCAAACCACGACAAAGAAAAGGCGCACGGCAGGAGCCCACTGGATATTCGGGGTATAGTCAATAAAAGGTGCAACCATTTTCGGAATGACAATCGCCAGAACCAGCGCGAAAAGCAATGTTCCAGCTTCCAGATTATGTGCCAGTAGAATCCAGCTTAGCCCAACGATCACAGAAACTAGCGGATGCGGGAACCAACGTTGCAGGAATGATACAGCCATTAAGGTCCCTCCACCGGTTTAAGTTGATTATCATCATATCTGTTTTGTTCAACATACTGCTGATCAATCTGGCGTTGCTTGAATTCAGAAATATTTTCACCTTCCAGAGTGGCTTCCGAAATCGTATAAGGAACCAGATGTGCATTCGGATCGACTGTCTCACCACCGTACTTGGTTTCAGGTAAATAGCTTGGATCAAAAGGTTGCACACTAATAAACTGGCCTTCTGCATCGCGTTTTAACAAGGCAGCTTCATAAACCGGATTATTTTTAATCTGTTCCGCAGTCTGATAATTATATTGATAGATCGGTCCGGCAAACACCACATAGGCAGTCAGGCCAGCAAGCAATAGATAGATTACACGATCATTACGTGCCGGTGCCTTACTTGGTAAAGCTTCATATTTGTGAAAATCTTCAGAATTAAGGTCATCCTCAGGTCTGGTCGAACGCCAGAACAGCACGAAACCAACCCTGGTAAAGGCCAGAATACTGAGGAAGCTTACCAATAAAATGGTCAGGATAATAATCATCTGATAGTCTGAATTGGCAGAAGCCTGCAAAATAAAGACTTTACCGAAGAAACCACTAAACGGTGGCAGGCCTGCCATCATCAAGGCAATGATGAAATAGACAATCGAAACCAGCTTGTTCTGTTTCATCAGTGGCGCGATTTTAAAATGATCCTTAAATTCGCCGCGCTGTGAGGTAATCCAGCCTGACAGGATATAAAAGGCTGCGCCAATCAGGGTACTGTGCACCATATAATACAATGCACCGGCCCAGGCTGCAGTCGTATTCATACCGATTGCTACCAGAATTGTTCCGACTGAAGACAGCACCATAAAGCCGATAAAACGGCGCAGACGTTCTGTGCCGATTGCACAAATCACGCCATAAACCGACGTAATCAGACCAATCACCAGCAGGCAATTCATCAGAATCTGGTGGCTGTATTCATCATCAAAAACAGTTCCATTAATCCGTAAAATTGCATACACCCCGACTTTGGTCATAATGGTAAAGAGTGCTGCCACAGGTGTGGTGGCTACGGCATAGGTTTTGGGTAACCAGAAGCCGAGCGGTAACATCGCTGCTTTAATTCCAAACACGACAAACAGCATTAATCCACCAGCAACCGCCAGCTTGTGCTGATCTTCAGCGAGGGTAGGCATCAAGCGGGCCACATCTGCCATATTCAGACTGCCGACACTGCCATAAATCATCCCGAGTCCAATCAGGAACAGGGCAGAAGCAAACAGGTTGATGGTGACGTAATGGATTCCCAGCTGGAAACGGGCCTTGCCTTGTCCATGTAGCAGTAGTACATAGGATGCCATCAACAATATTTCAAAAAACACGAACAGGTTAAACAGGTCACCGGTCAGGAAGGCACCGGTCAAACCCATGAGCAGGAAATGTACCATGGCATGGAAATAACGCCCACGCATATCCCATTCTTTACTGGCATACCAGAGCACCGGCACTGCAAGGGCATAGGTCAAAACCAGCATCATCGCAGAGAGCTGATCGAGAACCAGTACAATACCAAAAGGTGCGACCCATTCGCCCAGCGTATAAACATTGATCTGACCCTGACTACTGTCTACTAAATAGCTGACAGCAATGATCAGGCCCAAGATACTTGAGACATAGCTGATACCCCGACGCCAGGGCTGACGCCAGTCCGTCGCCAGAGAGCCTGAACCCGGGTTGCCTAAAAGAACCAGGACAAAAGCGGTAAAGGCCGGTAAAAGAATACTGAAAATAGGGGTATGTTGATTCCAGAAATTGAGAAGATCAGTCATTAAGGCTCATCCTCGCGCGGGTCAAGATTTGGTATTTCTTCTTTGGAGTCAACGTGGTCTGTTCCTGATTCGTAGCGGCTACGCAATGCCAGTTGGACAATAAAGGCAGTGGTGGCAAAGCCAATCACGATGGCTGTCAGCACCAGTGCCTGAGGAAGGGGATCGGTCACTTTCGAGGCTTCAGTCAATACTGCAGGCGAATTCATCTGAATTCGGCCCATGGCAAATAAAAACAGGTTGACTGCATAACCAATCATGGCGAGACCCAACACTACCGGGAAGGTACGGGCACGTAGGATCAGATAAATGCCTGTGGCCGTCAGCAGGCCAATCGCAGAGGCTAATAAAAATTCTAAACTGATCATTCTATTATCCTCTTGGTACAGGGCCAGTCATGCTTGAGTGACGTGAATCGCCCAAGACTGAAATCATCAGCATCGTTGCACCCACAACAGTGACATAGACGCCAACATCAAACAGCGCAGCCGAAGCCAAATGCATTTCTCCAATCATTGGCGGAGAGACATAAATATGTGCACTGGTCAGGAATGGACGTGACCAGAACCAGGCTGCGATTCCAGTCAATCCTGCAATCGTTAAGCCGATCCCGATCCAGATTTCATACAGGCGACCGGATTTGGCGCCAAGCAACTGTTCGGTTTTGTCCTGTCCCACTGCGATATATTGAATAATAAGTGCCAGTGAAGTCACTAGTCCGGCAATAAAACCACCGCCCGGCAGGTTATGGCCACGCATAAAGATATACAGGCTGACTACCAGCGCGACCGGCAAAATCCAGGATGCGGTAATACGCAACATCAGCGGGGATGGGTTAAAACGATAGGTCAGGCCCTGGGTCATGGTGGTGCCATGCGCACGCATGCCATCCATCAGGCTGAGTACACCAATCGCTGCAATGCCGAGTACAGTAATTTCGCCGAAGGTATCGAAACCACGGAAATCGACCAGAATTACATTCACGACATTGGTTCCGCCGCCCAGTGGAATCGACTGTTGCAGGAAGAACCATGAAATGGAATTGTGATCACGGGTCATGATCAGCCAGGCAATTGCCGCAATCCCGAGACCGCCGCCCAAGGCAATAATGGCATCACGCCAGCGACGGGTCGGACTCGATTCATACGGTGTTAACTGAGGCAGTAAAGATAAACTCATCAGTAGTAGAACCGTGGTGACCACATCGACCGTAATCTGGGTCAATGCCAGATCGGGCGCCGAGAAGCCGATAAAGACCATGGTGACGACCAGGCCGACTGCACCGCTAATCAGTACCGCTTTAATCCGCTCATGATGGAACCACAGCAGCATCCAGCAGGCAGAGAACAGCAGTAACCACAAGATAATCGCCAGGGCAGGGGCATGGGTCAGCTCGCGTGTACCCGTACCCACTGCATTGCTGAGTAATGGGAACCCCACCAGCCCGACGGTAAAAATTACAATCCACAATAAATAGCTTTGCAATTTGCCATTTTCAGTGGCACGGCGGAAACGGCGTGAATTCAGCAGCAAATTTTTCAAAAACAGGTCGAACAGCACTCGGCCCTGTAAGCGGCCCAGTTTTGGATCCAGGTCGATTTCACGTAAGGCGCCACCTTTGGCGAGAGAAAAGTAAAAGATTATTCCGCCGAGCAGAGAAATCACACTCATCAGAAGGGGCAGGTTGAAACCATGCCAAAGCGCCAGATGAGTGCCTTCAAAGGCAAAATTCTGGGTGGTGGCTTGAGTAGTGCTGTTGACAATTTTTTCCACCAGAAGAGCCGGTAATAGACCGACTAAAATACATAAAATTGCTAACAAAGTGGCCGGTGCGCGCATACCAAAGGCAGGTTCATGTGCATCTTTATTCGGGACCTGCTTGCCTAGCGGACCATCGAAAAAGACTCCATGCACCAGTCGAATGGAATAAGCCACCGCAAAAATCCCGGCCAGTGTCGCGACAATAGCAGAGCCGACCATAAGTGGACCACTTAAACTGGCGACCAGTTCGGTAAAGAACATTTCCTTAGACAGGAAACCATTGGTCAACGGTACACCCGCCATGGATGCTGCCGTGATCATGGTCAGCGTGGCGGTAAATGGCAGTAATTGCCATAGGCCAGACAGTTTACGTAAGTCACGAGTCCCGGATTCATGATCGATGATGCCGGCAATCATAAACAGTGCCGCTTTAAAGGTGGCATGGTTAATAATATGGAAAATCGCTGCTGCAACAGCCAATGGTGAACCAATCCCGAGCAGACACATGATCAGACCTAAATGGCTGATGGTGGAATAGGCGAGCAAGCCTTTCAGGTCTTCCTTAAAAATGGCAAAGAAGGCGGCCATGCACAGGGTAAACAGACCAACAAAGGTCACAATATTATGAAACAGTGCAGCACCGGCAAAGATCGGGAGCAAACGTGCTACCAGGAATAAACCGGCTTTGACCATGGTGGCCGAGTGCAAATAGGCAGAGACCGGTGTCGGTGCAGCCATGGCATTGGGCAACCAGAAGTGAAACGGGAACTGCGCACTTTTGGTAAAGGCGCCGAGTAAAATCAGCAACAAGGTTGGAACAAATAAATGATGGGACTGAATCTGTTCAGTCATCATCAGGATTTGATCAAGCTGATAGGTGCCGGTAATTTGACCGAGCAGGACAAAACCGCCCAGCATCGCCAGACCACCCATTCCGGTAATGGTCAGGGCCATACGTGAGCCACGTTGTGCCGCTTCGTAATTGCTCCAGTAACCTACCAGCAAGAAGGAGGAAATACTGGTTAGTTCCCAGAAAACCAATAAGATAATCAGGTTATTCGACAATGAAATTCCGAGCATCGCCGCCATAAACAGCATCAGCAGGAGATACAGTTTGCTCAGTGAATTTTTTGGATTAAGGTAATAATAGGCATAAATATAAATCAGGGTACCAATTCCGCTGATCAGCAAGGCAAACAGCAGTCCCAGAGAATCCAGGCGAAAACTGAAATCGATGCCGAGCTGGGGCAGCCAGGACCAGGTCTGGGTCATCACTGCGCCGTCAAATATGGCAGGCGCCTGACTCAATAATAATAAGAAACTGCTGAGGCTGACACCAATTGCCCCTAAAGCCGTTACCCCGCGCGAAAATTGCTTCAGCCACGAGACAAGGGTTGTGCCTAATACTAACGGTAACAATATAATAATCGGCAGCACACTCGTATCCATTGTCATGATTTAGGTTTTGACCAACCTAAGGTGAATCTTTATCTTTCAAGGACTACAGAACCACAAGGAGCGACCCAAACTTCTCAATCTTGAAAGCCAAAAGAATATTCAAAAAGAATATAAAACAGTTGTATTGCGCAACTTATAAACGATAGCAAATTCCGATTTTACAATGAAATTCGCAAATAAAACCGATCATATTACAGGATAACAACAACATCAACGTTTTTATGTAGAACTTATAAATTATACGCCGGCTCGGTTTTAACAGGCGCTGCATGCTTAAACAGATCATCCAGAAGTGACCGAAAATTAAGATTAAATTGCAGGCATTGATTGTAAATTTGACTCAAAATAGTTTAATCAGGGCAAAAAGAGAATGCTGAAAAGGCTTCCTTGTTTACTCAAACAGTCGCTCTTATTTTTTTGAATCTGTTTAGAGCGACTGAGGTAGCGTCGGATGATGCTCCTGAGCAAGTAAAGCGAGCAATTCTTGTTGCTGTTCCGGATTTAACTGTTGTTGAATCATTTGCAATACAGCAAGCGGTGTGATGGGTTCGGTGACCGTTTCCAATAAAGTATCTTCGGGCGAGATATCTTTATTTCGCTGCAGTTCCAGCTCTGCGTAGATCTGATCAAACTGGGTTTTCATACTTTCAAGATGAATGGGGTGCAGCTGTTTATTTTCCAGTTTCAGACATTGAAAGGCGTGTGCCTGTTCCAGTAATTCAGGCCGGTTGCCGGTCGCAATAATCTGCAAGTTAGGAAAAGCCTGATGCAGGCGTGACAGGATTACTGCTGCCATCTCCTGATCCAGTTGATGATCAATCGCATCAATCAGTAAAACACCTGTACCTTCCTGACATGGAAATAAACTATTGGGATTCAATAGACAAAGACGCCGCACAATATCACCCACCAGCGCAATCCAGTTGCGGATACTGTTGGGCAGTTGCTGGAAGCTAAAGGTCTGTTGCTGATAGGTTACCATCAGTTGCAGCTTGGGCTGGTATTTTAAATATATCTGGCTGACTTCTGGCATGATCAGCGACAGGGCCTGTTTTAAAGCGGTGAGATTTGGTGCATGCAGATGTGCCTGGGCTTTCTCGATCTGCCGAGCCAGTTCATCTCCGCGACTGTTTTCAGGCTGCTGCAAGGCACGCGCCAAAATCTGGTCCATAATCTTGGCACTTTGCGCATTTTCAATATCACTGATTTCACGAAACCATTCAAAAAAACGAGCAAAGGTGGTGAAAGGAATCGCAGCGATTTCATAAGCATGTGCAGACTGGAGAATGGCCGGGTTATTTTTGCTGAGCAGATTGACTTCATTGGTAAAGCGTTCAGCAGGATAATAGGCAATTAGCGGCAAACCGAGCAGGGGATCGTGCAAGCGGGCTTTGTGATACAGGCTGAGCATGCTTTCAAGCTGTGAGGTTTCTGCTTTGCTAAAACCCAGACCCTGACTGTTTAGGGTCTTGTAGATTTGCCATGAACAGCTTTGTAGGTTCGCAGGCTCAGACTGACTGGATTCTGGCAAGCTGCCCATCTCTTCAGGAAAACCAATCCGGATGTCAATTTTGGATTGCAGCCGGTTTTGCATGATGTCCTGATCTTGCATCACAAGACCGGCAGCACGGCTGTCGCGATAACGGGCTGCAAACCAGGTCAGTGCCTGATAGCTAAAACGTAAAAGCGTAGTTTTGCCAGTTCCCTGATTGCCCAGAATCAAGGTGACCGGGCATTGCGGATAATTAAACTGAAGCTGAATGTCGGAAAAATGCAGGGTATGTTTCAGTTGAAACGCTTGGATGTGCATAGATCACCTGTCCTATGAGGTTTACATCCATGCCATGCACTTTAACCGACTGCCTGCCGAAGCGACTGTGGCATTTTGATCTTCAGTTGCTGAATCAGGTCATAAATGTGATGAATATTTAAACTCACTTTAGCACGTGTACAGGCCACGTAAAGTAATCTTAATTCTTCATCACTAATTTTATGGTCTTTTTCATTCAGCTTAAATTGATAGTCATCTTCAATATGAACCCGATCCCATTCCAGACCTTTGGCCTTGTGTACCGTGGAAATAATATAATCGGCTTGGGCAATTGGGGTGATTTTAGCCAGGGCTTTCTTTAGTGGATCAGTCCCATGTTCGTCCACCAGTTTGACCAGTGGCTTGATGTCACTACCTTCATTGGTTTCACAATATTCATGGACATCATGCCAGGAGTTGAACCAGGCTAGTTCCGGCACATCAACCACACGTTTGCCCTGTTTCAGCATGGCAGCCGCATCGACAAAACGATTCAGTTTGACATGGTCGGCTTGCAGGCTGACTTTATCACCACGAACTAAACCCGCTAATAACAATTCCATGGCGCGGGCATTGGTCCGGCATAAAATTGCATCGCGCATTTTGGTATGCGGTTTATTCACGACTTTAGAGTCTAATTGCGGATTGCCGAGTAAAGGCACAGTTTCATTTAAGGCACCTAAAATGGCATTGGCATTCAGGGCAATTTCAGGACCGAAACGAAATGAGGTGGTCAGACGTGATTCTGGTAAGGGCAGTTGCTGCATGGCATTGACTGCACCACGCCAGGCATAAATCTGCTGATGCGCGTCTCCGACATAAATCACCTGGGTGCTGCGCTGTTTCAGCAAAATCCCCAGCATTAAGGGATCGGCATCCTGTGCCTCATCGAATAGCACATAATCGGCCGGGATATTCGGTTCAGACAGCGCCCAGAGTTTCAGGTAAATGTCATGACCGATGCCGGCCTGATGATTTGGATCAATCGACTCTAACCAGCGTCGCTCGACTGCCGGATAAAGTTTCTTCTGTAAAGTCTCGATATCATCCGAATGCAGCCAGCTTGGCGCCTGAATATGCCGCGGGGCAGGATACTGCGAACTGGTCGAGCAGAAATAGCCGACCGCATTGGCAACCAAACTTGCCAGACGAGAAGGCATCAATACATATTTTTCATAACGCCCACCCATCATACGGCGCATGGTCATCGGTTCAAGCCGGTATTCTTTGGCAATAAAACTTGGACTCAAGCGTGGCAAGCGCAGTTTGTCAGTGACTCCACGTGGAACACTGCGAAACGCCAGCGAGTGAAAAGTGCGGCAATCGACACCTCGGTGAAACTTGGCCTGCGCTTCACTGGCAATGGCCTTGTTAAAAGCCAGATACATGCCACGTCTTTGTGGCATGGCATCACTGATCATTTGCAGGGTAGTGGTTTTACCTGTGCCCGCATAGGCAATCACCTTAAAGGATTTACCCAGACGTGCGTTATCAATGGCAGTGGCCTGCTCATAGGTCGCGGTCGGTTTTTTTAAATCAGACACAGATGAATTCAAGGCTTAATGCTGACGGTTGGCTTTTTCAACCAGGCCGGATAAGCCTTGGCGACGTGCCAGTTCATTTAATACCAATTGCACATCCAGGTCGAAATAGCCGAGCATGACGATAGTATGGAACCACAGATCTGCCACCTCATAAATCAGATCATTTTTATTGTCTTCAGAGACCTGAGCGTTGAAATCTTTGGCAGCCAGCACGGTCTCAAAGCTTTCTTCACCGACTTTTTCCAGAATCTTGTTCAGGCCTTTATGGTACAACTTGGCCACATAAGATGAATCTGGATCGGCCTGTTTGCGTTCTGCCATCATCTGACCCAGATAGGACAAGACTTCGACCTGTTCAGATTGGGCGGTTGACGCTTCCATCGCCAGCGTATGCGGATTCGTGGATTTTTCGCCATAAATCGCAGAGGGATCTTTCAACTGTGCATCGACAATTTCCCAGCCATTTGGCGTGAGTTTGCGATAGAAACAGGATTCGCGACCGGTATGGCAGGCAATGCCGCCATGCTGTTCAATTTGCAGCACAATTACATCGGCATCACAGTCCAGACGGATTTCATGTACCGTTTGAAAATGTCCTGATTCTTCGCCCTTATGCCATAACTTGCTACGTGAACGGGAGAAATACACGGCTTGGTTTTTCTCAGCCGTCAGTGCCAGCGCTTCACGATTCATCCAAGCCACCATCAAGACACGACCAGTTTGATGATGCTGGGCAATGGCAGGGACTAATCCTTGTTCGTTAAATTTTACTTCATCGAGCCATTGCGCGTTGTTCATAAGGGTTTCCATCATTTCAATCAAAATATAAAAATACGGATAGGAAATATCCGCAGATAGTGTACGTGATCTCGCAGCATTTGCGGCAAAAATCTGTGTCGATAAAGACAGGCTATGTCGTGTGTGATCCAGATGAGCTTGCTTTCACCTAGAGATTTAAAACTGAGACATCAAAAAAGCCGCCCGATCGGCGGCTCGTATTTTCAGGAAATTATCCCAGTAAAAATTACCAGTGTTCGCCCGGGAACAGCCGTGCATATGCTTTTTGCACCAAATTTAATTTTTGTGGTTGACCCACAGAGGCACTTGAACTTGGGAACAGGTTATAACCAATCGACATCAGAACATTGTTGATATCCGGAGCAATCGAATAAGTAATCGAGGCCAGACGACCCAAACCGGTCGCAACTTTCTTCGGACGTTTCACGATGGCATAGGCAATCAGGTCAGCTGCCTGTTCCGGAGAAAGTGTCGGGACGTATTTATAAATTTTGGTTGGTGCAATCATCGGAGTGCGTACCAAAGGCATATAGATCGAGGTGATGGCGATTTTATGCGAATGTACTTCTGCAGACAGACAGCGACTAAAGGCATCCAGCGCAGCTTTTGAAGCAACATAGGCCGAAAAACGGGTGGCATTGGCCAGTACGCCAATCGAACTGATGTTAATGATATGACCCGCGCGACGAATCATCATTTGCGGCAGGATATTCATGACCAGACGCACGGCGCCGAAATAGTTCAGCTGCATGGTTCGTTCAAAATCATGGAAGCGGTCGACCGATTCATGCACGGCGCGACGAATCGAACGACCCGCATTATTGATCAGAATATCAATATGATCGACTGAGGCAATGATCTGTTTGGAGACCTCATCAATCGCCTCCATATTGTTTAAATCGCATGGAAAGATTGAGGCTTTGCCGCCTTTGGCTTCAATGTCTGCTTTTACTTGTTCTAGGGTTTCTTGAGTACGGGCTACCAGTAAAACATGGGCACCTGCATCAGCCAGTTGATGTGCTGTCGTTAAACCAATACCGCTGGATGCACCGGTAATCAGGACGGTTTTACCTGCAACACGTTTTTCCAGTTGTTTGTGTAGTCTAGTTTTCACGTTTGTTATCCCTAATTTGAAGTCAGCGTTCAAATTATTTTTATTAAAGGTATATGGCGCTCTAACAGAAGATGAGAGCGAAGGTGAGTCCAGATATGATAACCAATTCTTCAGGAAAATCTATAAATTAAAGTATTGAAATTAAAATAAAAATTAGAGTAATTGCTCTATTTTTGTTCACTCTTTCATTTAACTTTTAACATGAAAATAAAAAGTAAAGCAAGTGGCTGTTTTAGAAAATAAATAAAAAAACCTCACCAAAATGATGAGCTTTCGAAGCGGCTCGGGCACCTTTTTAAACGGCCGCCAGCGCCTGTTCCAGATCGGCAATCAGGTCATCACTATGTTCAATCCCAATGGATAAACGCACCATATCCTCACTGACGCCTGCCGATTTTAACTCTTCGGCATTGAGCTGACGATGCGTAGTAGTCGCCGGATGGCAGGCCAGACTTTTAGCGTCGCCGATATTGACCAGACGGGTGAACAATTGCAGGGCATCAATAAAACGTGTGCCGCCTTCGAGACCATGTTCTACCCCAAAGGTCAGAATGGCAGAAGGTTTACCTTTTACATATTTCTGTGCCAAGGCATGCTGTGGGTGATCTTTCAGGCCGGCGTAATTGACCCATTTCACTTTAGGATGTTTTTGCAGATATTCAGCGACTTTCAGTGCATTTTCGGTATGACGTTCCATACGCAAGCTTAAAGTTTCCAGACCTTGCAGAATCAAAAACACATTCTGCGGACTGATCGCAGCGCCGGTATTACGCAGTGGCACTACACGCGCACGTGCGATATATGCTGCTTCCCCCAAAACTTCGACATAGTTCACGCCATGGTAGCTTGGATCAGGCGTATTCAGGGCAGGGAAACGTTCAGGGTATTTACCCCACGGGAATTTGCCGCTATCCACAATAATGCCGCCAATTGAATTGCCATGACCACCGATATATTTGGTCAGGGAATGCACCACAATATCCGCACCAAAGTCGAAAGATTTTTGTAGTACTGGGGTGGCAACGGTATTGTCGACAATCACCGGTACGCCATATTCATGTGCAATTTTAGCAATGGCTTCCAGATCAATAATATTACCCAGTGGATTACCAATCGATTCGACAAAGACCAGTTTGGTTTTTTCATCAATCAAGTCACGCAGACTTTCCGGCTTTTCATAATCAAAGAAACGGACTTCAATGCCCTGTTTTGGTAGGGTATGGGCAAAGAGGTTATAGGTACCGCCATATAGCGTTGACACAGAAGCAATGTTGTCACCCGCTTCCGCAATGGTCTGAATCGCATAAGTAATCGCAGCCATGCCAGAGGCCAAAGCCAGCGCGCCAATTCCACCTTCCAGTGCTGCGACACGTTGTTCCAGAACCGCAGTGGTCGGGTTCATAATTCGGGTATAGATATTGCCCTGAACCTTTAAATCAAAGAGATCGGCCCCATGTTGAGTATTGTCAAAGGCATAAGACGTGGTTTGGTAAATCGGCACTGCAACAGCTTTGGTGGTTGCTTCTGGGGTATAACCTGCATGAATCGCAAGGGTTTCTGCTTTATAACTCATTCTGTTTGATCTTCTTGTTTAAGTTTATGGCTTGAGTGTAGCATTTTCACATATGAGTAAAAGTGCAATTTTATTGAAATAAATATATGAAATATTCATATATCGACCTGGATTTGAGTCGTTTATTTTACTGAAAACAACTGTTTAAAAAAACATCATCAATAAACTTGTAACAATGCATTGAAGTTCATGGCAATGGCTTATGTTTTCGCAGCTTTCTGCGTATAATAGCCGATTATTTTTTCGCTCATTTTTGAGCTGGGGTGGTTGTTTTAACCCCATTTGGTTTTTCAGTTGAGGAGTCCTACGTGGCCCAATATATTTACACGATGAACCGAGTGTCGAAGATGGTTCCGCCTAAGCGCGAAATCCTGAAAGACATCTCCTTATCATTTTTCCCAGGCGCTAAAATTGGTGTGCTTGGTTTAAACGGTGCAGGTAAATCTACCTTGCTTCGTATTATGGCGGGCGTAGATAAAGATTTCTCTGGTGAGGCACGTGCGCAACCGGGTACAAAAATCGGTTATCTGGAGCAAGAACCACCTTTAGATGAAACCAAAGACGTTCGTGGTAACGTCGAAGATGGTTTGCGTGAACCGCTTGATGCTTTAGCGCGTCTGGATGAAGTCTTTGCTGAATATGCAGCAGAAGATGCAGATTTCGATGCACTTGCGAAAGAGCAAGAGAAGCTTGAAGCAATTATCCAGACCTGGGATGCGCATAACCTTGCCAACCAGATGGATCAAGCGGCTGCAGCATTGAACTTGCCTGCCTGGGATGCAGACGTATCTAAGCTTTCAGGTGGTGAACGTCGTCGTGTGGCACTTTGCCGCTTACTTCTGTCTAAACCAGACATGTTGCTTCTAGACGAACCGACGAACCATTTAGATGCTTCTTCTGTATCTTGGTTGGAACGTTTCTTGAAAGATTTCCCGGGTACCATCGTCGCGATTACGCATGACCGTTACTTCCTGGATAACGTAGCTGAATGGATTCTTGAGCTTGACCGTGGTATGGGTATTCCGTATCAAGGTAACTATTCTTCTTGGCTTGAGCAGAAAAATGCCCGTTTAGAGCAAGAGAACAAGCAGGAAGAATCTTTTGCTAAAGCATTGAAAAAAGAACTTGAATGGGTTCGTTCAAATGCCAAAGGTCAGCAAAAGAAAAACAAAGCGCGTATGGAGCGTTTTGAAGAGCTTAACTCACGCGAATTCCAGCAGCGTAACGAAAC
Source organism: Acinetobacter sp. CIP 64.7 (assembly GCF_000369745.1). Lineage (GTDB taxonomy): Bacteria > Pseudomonadota > Gammaproteobacteria > Pseudomonadales > Moraxellaceae > Acinetobacter > Acinetobacter fasciculus. Next base: position 252,648 of record NZ_KB850177.1, read on the forward strand.
CTCTGAAATCTACATTCCACCTGGTCCACGTTTGGGCAACAAGGTTGTAGAAGTTGAAGGTATCAGCAAGTCGTTTGGTGATCGTTTACTGTACAAAGATTTAACGTTCACAGTACCACCTGCTGCCATTGTGGGTATCGTGGGTGAGAATGGTGCGGGTAAAACCACGCTATTCCGTATGATGACTGGCGAACAGCAACCAGATACCGGTACGGTAACGCTGGGTGAATCGGTTAAAGTGGCTTATGTCGGTCAGATCCGTGACACGCTAGACAACAACAAAACTGTCTGGGAAGAAGTGTCTGGTGGTTTAGATATCTTGAAGATTGGCGAATACGAAATTGCATCACGTGCGTATATCGGTCGCTTTAACTTCAAAGGCCAAGATCAGCAAAAACGCGTAGGTCAATTGTCAGGTGGTGAGCGTAACCGTTTACAACTTGCGAAAATCCTGCAAATGGGCGCAAACGTTATCCTACTCGATGAACCATCAAACGACTTGGATATCGAAACCTTGCGTGCACTTGAAGATGCCATTCTGGTATTCCCAGGTACTGTGATGGTGATCTCGCATGACCGTTGGTTCCTGGACCGTATTGCAACGCACATCTTGTCATTCGAAGGTGAAACACCTGAATTCTTCACCGGTAACTATGCTGAGTTTGAAGAATATCGCCGTAAGCGTGATGGTGATGATCTTGTAGCGAAGCGTCAAAAATATCGCAAAATCGGTGTTTAATCATCTCCGACTTTTGTAAATAAAAAAACCAGCCTCAGGGCTGGTTTTTTTATGTTTATTATATTGTGGAGGGTAAATTAGATTTCCCACTCATGATTACATTCACGGCATTTCCATTTCTTTTGGGTTTGCATGAATGCCTGCATTGAAATTTTAAAATCAGGTAAGTCCTTATAGAACATAAAGCCTGCGATCAAAGAAAGAATAAAGACGATCACAGTCGCAGTCTGTAAAGTGGTACCTGCACCATCGCCAAAAATCCACATCGCGATGCTAATAATCACCAGCAATAGCAACAGGAACAGGGCAGGAACCAGAAACATTAAGCTTTTAGGAACCACTGGACGTGGAGCTGCTTGACCTGGCTGGGCCACTGGCATGATTTTCGGGCTTTGACACTTAGGGCAACGATATTGCATTACAACTCCAAAATTCTAAATTACTGATTATTTTATCGGAAGATGCGAAGAAACCGAAATATTGCCCAACATAAAATATACAGGCAATAAAAAACCCAAGTCGCGATGCTTGGGTTTTTTATAAGATGACCATAATATATTATGGTCATCTTGAATATGGCGTCCCTACGGGGATTCGAACCCCGGTTACCGCCGTGAAAGGGCGATGTCCTAGGCCTCTAGACGATAGGGACAATTGAGGCAAATAACACAGCTAAAGCAAGACTTGATTTGGTGGAGTCAAGGAGGATCGAACTCCTGACCTCTACAATGCCATTGTAGCGCTCTACCAACTGAGCTATGACCCCAGTCTGTGTGAGCGCTATATTAGGGATATCGCGCTCACACGTCAACACAAAAATTAATTAAGCTTGATCAACTGCTTCATTTTTCGGCAACTTTAAGCTTTCATTGAGTTTTTCCCAGACTTTCAGCTCTTTTTTGCTTGGACCACCGACAATTTCCAGCGCATGACGTAAACGTGCAAAGGTTAAATCAGGACCAATGGTAACCATCGTTTGCATCACGGGTGTAGACGCAGTCGAACCGGCGATCGCAATAAAGAACGCAGGCATGAAATCACGTAACTTGATTTCCATCTGTGTCGCCAAGTCCATCAAGGTCTGGCTCACCGTGTCGTTATTCCAAGTAAACAGGCTTTCTAAACGCCAAATTGCGAATTGAAGACTTTGACGTACCTGTTCATCCGACAGTTTCTTGCTTTCAAACTGTTCTTTAGACAGGGTCGGGAAATGGTTGAAATAATGTGCAGACCAGTTCACAGCTTCAGACAGCAGGTTAATACGCGGTTGAATCGCAGCTGCAATTTCTTCTAATTTGGCACGATCTGCTTTCCAGGCCAATAAGGTGTCTAGAAGTTCAGCCGGGCTGAGTGCCTTGATCCATTGACCATTTAACCAGTTCAATTTCTCAACATCAAAGATCGGACCACCGAGGGATACACGTTTGATATCAAAATGCTCAATCATTTCAGCCAAAGTGAATTTTTCACTTTCATCTGGCATTGACCAGCCCATACGACCCAAGTAGTTCAACAAGGCTTCAGGCAGTACACCGATGTCTCTGTAATAGTTAATTGAGGTCGGGTTTTTACGTTTAGACAGCTTAGATTTATCCGGGTTACGCAGCAGTGGCATGTGGCATAGTATCGGCATTTCCCAACCAAAATATTGATACAGCAACTGATGTTTCGGCGCAGATGGAATCCATTCTTCACCACGAATTACGTGGGTGATTTGCATCAAATGGTCATCTACTACGTTAGCCAAGTGGTAGGTTGGTAGGCCATCGGTTTTCAGCAGGATTTGCATGTCTACTTGCGCCCATGGAATTTCGACTTCACCACGTAGCATGTCATTGAATTTACATACGCCTTCAGTTGGTACTTTCATACGGATGACGTGTGGTTCGCCAGCGGCCAAACGGCGCTCAACTTCTTCTTGAGTGAGATTCAGACCGCGACCGTCATAACGTGGCGACTCACCACGTGCCTGCTGTTCTGCACGCATTTGATCCAGTTCTTCAGCAGTTGCGAAACAGTAGAAAGCATGACCTTTCTCTACCAGTTCCAAGGCATAATTTTTATAGATATCCATACGTTCTGATTGGCGATACGGCGCATGCGGGCCACCGACATCAGGACCTTCAGACCAGTTCAGACCCAACCAGCGCAATGAATCCAGGATCATTTTTTCAGATTCAGGCGTTGAGCGCAGTTGGTCAGTATCTTCAATACGAAGAATGAATTCACCACCATGCTGTTTAGCAAAACATAAGTTAAACAAGGCGATATAGGCAGTACCTACATGCGGAAAACCAGTAGGAGAAGGTGCAATACGAGTACGAACAGTCATAGCCGGATCTAATCTTAGATATAAAATTGCAGCTATTATAGCGAAAAAGCCACATCACTTAATGCTTTATTCAACATTGAATGATGTGGCTTTTAAATCCGGGAATATTCAGCGCTGTTGAGGCTGATTAAGAATGAGCGCTCGAAAAAATACTTTGGACAAAGCGGGTGAAGCGGTAATTCTGTTCTGCAAAGAAATTTTGCGAAGGTGCGACTTTAAATGCAGTCAAGACTTTTAGATTATCTTCTGTTTGAAGTGTTTTTTCAGTTTTTTGTTGCTGAATCGCTTTTTCAATCGGCGAAGTCTTACTTTCAACAGTGCTTACTGTAGGCTTCGGCAAATCTGTCTTCACAACAACGGCATGACCGAGTTGAATCGAGAACAACATAATCAGGCTTAGGATGCTGGCTGTGAATAATGTAAATTTCATATCCAAACTTCCTCCTTACTTCTGGTTGGTTTTATTTTGTTAAAAATGTTTTTTTAATACTCTGTCTACAATTTAATCACAGTTGATCATAAAGAAGTAGAACCAAGTCACATTTTTTACAAAAGAAATAATATAACTCTGTGGAAAATTACCAAAAATCGTAATTTCCTGTTTTGGTGGCCTATTTTTAACAGACAACTGTGAAGAGAACGTGAAGAACTGTCTTATATTGTAGCAGAAGATTACTTTTCTAGCAGAATATGTATCCGAATTTAATTGTTAGAAGATATCTCAAAATCATAAATAGATTGTAGATATTGTTATAAATATATGATTGTTATGTTTATTTTTGATTTGTATAGTGCAGGTCATATAAACAAGTCATATAAACAATGAGTTACATCAAATGAAAAAAATAATAGCATCCGCAATCTTGACAATTTTAGTGGGAACAGCAGTACAGAATTCCATTGCCAAAGATTTCCTGAATGTCTCTTATGACCCGACCCGTGAATTTTATCAGGAATATAACGAAGAATTTGGCAAGTTCTGGAAGCAGAAAACCGGACAAACGGTTAATTTTAAACAGTCGCATGGCGGTTCAGGCAAGCAGGCACGTTCGGTGGTCGATGGTTTGCAGGCCGATGTCGTAACCTTGGCCTTGGCCAATGATATCGAAGAAATCGTCAATGCAGGTTTAATCGAGAAAGACTGGCAAAAAGAGTTTCCGAGTAATTCGGCACCTTATACCTCTACGATTGTATTCTTGGTGCGTAAAGGGAATCCAAAGCAAATCAAAGACTGGAATGATCTGACCAAAGCGGGTGTGGACATTATTACCCCAAACCCAAAAACCGGTGGCGCACCGCGTTGGATCTACCTGTCTGCTTGGGGTTATGCGCTGAAACAGCCTGGCGGGAATGATGCGAAAGCCAAAGAGCTGGTGAAAAAACTTTATCAAAATGTCAAAGTGCTCGACTCCGGTGCTCGTGGTTCACTGACGACGTTTGCCGAGCGCGGCATTGGCGATGTGCTTTTATCCTGGGAAAATGAAGCCTTGCTGGCGACGCAAGGGCTGGGTAAAGACAAATACGATATCGTCTATCCATCGATTTCCATTCTGGCCGAGCCATCAGTAGCGATTGTCGATAAAAACGTGAATAAAAATGGCAATACCCATCTGGCCAAAGGTTATTTGAACTATTTGTATTCACCGAAAGGGCAGGAGCTTGCTGCGAAATATTTCTTCCGTCCGCGGGACGCCAAAGTGGCTGCCAAATATTCAGACCAGTTTCCGAAAATCCAGACCTTTACCATTGATAAAGTCTTTGGTGGTTGGGCCAAAGCGCAAAAAACACATTTTGTGAATGGGGCGATTTATGACCAGATTTACAATGAAAAAAGATAAGTGAGCGGTAGTCTAAATAGAATAAAGAAAATGGCTAAAGTGTTATCCATTTTCTTTATATCTAATGCATAAAATTCTATATATTAGATATAAGTAGAATAATAAATAGTATTTTTCTTTTAAAAACAAAATATTAATACAGAAAAACCTTTCATTTTATCGTGTTGTGATGTTGTAGGGTGAATTGCGATAAATGATTTTATTTCATATAGTTATATCTAATGAAGATAAACTCCGTGCTGCCATGAAAATTCAATTAAAATCGTTATTTAGTGCTGCCTTATTGGCGACTGGTTTAGGCATGACCGCTACTGCTTCACAAGCAGCAGACCGTCAGTTTCTGAATGTATCCTATGATGCCACGCGTGAATTCTATGATGAATTTAACAAATCATTTGGCACTTACTGGAAAAACCGCACCGGTCTGGATGTGAATTTCAAGCAGTCACATGGCGGTTCGGGCAAACAGGCACGTTCTGTGGTCGATGGTCTGAAAGGTGATGTGGTGACTTTAGCGCTGGCCAATGACATCGAAGAAATTGTGAAATCTGGTCAGATTCAGCCGGGCTGGCAAAAGGAATTCCCACACAACTCGGCACCTTATACCTCAACGATCGTATTCATGGTACGTAAAGGTAATCCGAAAGGCATCAAGGACTGGAATGACTTAACCAAACCAGGCGTGCAAATTATTACGCCGAACCCGAAAACGGGTGGTTTGCCGCGTTGGGTGTATCTGTCTGCATGGGGTTATGCCGAGAAACAGCCAGGCGGTAATAAAGCCAAAGCACAGGAATTTGTCGGCAAGCTTTATAAGAACGTGAAAGTGATGGATTCTGCTGCACGTGCTTCAATGACCACCTTTGCCGAGCGTGGGATTGGCGATGTATTGCTGACTTGGGAAAATGAAGCTTTAGTAACGCAAAAAACCTTGGGTAAAAACAAGTTTGATATCGTTTATCCATCAATTACGATTTTGACTGAACCGTCAGTGGCGATTGTGGATCGTACTGTAGAGAAAAATGGCAATAAATGGTTAGCAACAGGTTATATCAATTACCTGTATTCACCATTAGGTCAGGAAATGGCTGCTAAACATTTCTATCGTCCACGTAATGAAAAAGTATTAGCTAAATATTCGGCACAGTTCCCGAAAATTAAAACTTTTACCATTGATGAAGTCTTTGGTGGTTGGGCCAATGCACAGAAAACCCATTTTGTGAATGGTGCAATTTTTGACCAGATCTATAACAGCAAACGTTAATTGATCTGCCAAGTCATCTGGATTGAAAAAAGCCTCCAAAACCGGAGGCTTTTTTGTATGAGAAAAATGCTAAAACGGTTTTCTCTATGGAAAGTAATATTTATCTACAAAAAGTCGTTTGGAGCTTTGCCTAAACAGGGTGATAATGTGCAGTTAAATTTTTCCCCCTATTGATTGAGTTTTTATGTCACATATTTCTGTATTACTTCACGAAACGATTGATGCCTTGTTGGCGGGTCGCAATACGGGAACTTATGTGGATGGTACCTTTGGCCGTGGTGGGCATACGCGTTTATTACTGTCCAAATTAGATGAAAATGCACGCGTCTATGCCTTTGATAAAGATCCGCAAGCACTGGCTGTAGCGGCTGAACTCGAACAAGAAGATTCACGTTTTAAAATTATTCATGCTAGCTTTGCTGATCTGAAAGATGCCTTGGCTGAACTGGGCATTGAACACGTCGATGGGGTGATGGCGGATCTTGGTGTTTCTTCACCGCAGCTGGATCAGGCTGAACGTGGTTTCAGTTTTATGAAAGATGGCCCGCTGGATATGCGCATGGATAACTCGCAAGGTCCAACCGCAGCAGAATGGCTGACCCAGATTGAAGAAGAAGCGCTGGCGAATATCATTTTTAAATATGGTGAAGAGCGTTATAGTCGCCGTATCGCCAAAGCGATTAAAGCTGCTGGATATATTGATACCACGGCAAAGCTGGCTGAGATCGTAAAAGTAGCGCACCCGAAATGGGAAAAAAATAAGCATGCTGCGACCCGTACTTTCCAGGCGATTCGTATTGCTATTAATAAGGAATTAGAAGATATTGAAATCTTCTTGCCTCAGGCCGTTGAAATCTTGAAACCTGAAGCACGTTTGGCGGTGATTAGCTTCCATTCACTGGAAGACCGTTTGATTAAACAATTTATTCAAAAAGAGTCAACGCTTGAAGAGGATTCAGGCTGGGGAATGCCACAACAACAGAAAGATACGCGACGTTTAAAGAAAGTTTCTCGTGTTAAAGCCAGTGATGAGGAGGTTAAAGCCAATCCTCGTTCGCGTAGCGCATGGCTCCGGGTAGCAGAACGTTTAGCTTAATAGGCAGATCATGAAAACGGAAGTGGTTGATAAAAAAACAGAAAAATTGTGGCTGAAAAAAGTTACAATCTATCTCATGCTGATACTGATGGTCTTCATCAGTGCAGTATTTGTGGTATTTCAGGTATTTGAATACCGTCAGGACAACAGAAAGCTGAGTACCTATCTGCGTGAAAGGGATGACCTGAATGCAGAGTGGGGGCGTTTGCTGATTGAACAGCAAACTTTTGGCGCGACGGCACAGATCGGTACGCGTGCAGTGACACAGCTGCGTATGTATTCACCTCCGGTTTCACAAAGTGTCGTGATTTCCTTACCACAAACTTCAGATGAGAAAAAATAAGGCTAGCGTTCCGACATGGTAGACAAGAGAAAGAAGCAACCGGTACGTAAAAAACAATCGGTCACCGACAAAAATGCCTCAAATGTTTATATCAATCGTTTTTACATCATGTGGGCGGTGGTGCTGCTGTGTTTTGTGACACTGATTTGCCGTGCTTTCTATGTACAGATTATTAATAAAGATTTTTTGCAAAATAAAGCCAATGCCAATATTTTAAGAACCAATACCATCAAGGCGATGCGTGGCGTAATTTATGATCGTAATGGCATTCCATTGGCGATTAGTACCCCAATCATGAAAATTGTGATTGATCCACGTGATTATTTTGACAATAAAAAACTCTATGATGAGACCATGCTGGCGCTGGAAAAAGAACCGAATAGCCGCAAGCTCAAACGTCAGCTACCTGATAAAAACCTGAATCTGGATGAGCTGGCGGATGCAGTCGGTATGGATCGGGCAGAACTGCGCAAAAAAATGGAAGAACGTCCGCGTTCACGTTATCTGATCCTGAAAAAAGAAGTTCCGCCACAACAGGCCGAACTGATCATGAAACGTAATTTTCAGGGCGTATATACCGAGAAAAACTATAAACGTTATTATCCGCAGCCGCAGCCAAACTCTCAGATTATTGGCCTGACCAATAGCGAAGGCAGCGGCATTGAAGGTCTGGAAATGCAGCTGAATAGCCGTCTTTCCGGAAAGGATGGCGAGCAGCAGATCATTCGCGATAAAAAAGGCAACCGGGTCAAAGAACCTGAAGTGATTAAAGAAGTTGAGCCGGGCGAAAATATTACCCTGAGTATCGACTCGCGTCTGCAATATATTATGTACCGTGAGCTGACGGCTGCTGGTGTTGCCAATAATGCCCGTTCAGCGACTGCGATTGCGGTAGATGTCAAAACCGGTGAAATTCTGGCGCTATCTTCATGGCCATCGTATAACCCGAATGATAAAAACAGCCTGCTCAACAAGGATGCCATGCGTAATCGCGGTGCAGTCGATTCTTTCGAGCCGGGTTCGACCATGAAGCCGCTGACCGTGGCAATGGCGCTGGAAAGTGGCAAATATACGGCGAATTCAGTCGTGAATACCACACCGGGCAGTATGCGGGTCGGTAATCATACCATCCGTGATACGCATAACTATGGTCAGTTGACACTCGGGGGTATTCTGCAGAAATCCTCTAACGTTGGTGTGGCGAAACTGGCCTTGTCGCTGCCTTATGAAACCTTACCAACCTTCTATAAACGTCTCGGTTTTGGTCAGCGTTCAGCAGTGAAATTCCCGGGTGAAAGTGCCGGTTTGATTCTTCCACCAAGTAAATGGAATGTGTCAGAAGTGGCAACCATGTCCTATGGTTATGGTCTGAACGCGACGGTACTTCAGCTGGCTGATGCCTATGCCATGCTGGCCAATAAAGGCGTAAAAATGCCGCTGAGCCTGTACAAGCTGGAAGAGCAGCCCCAAGGTGAGCAGATGATCGATGCCAATATTGCCGATCAGGTCCTGCTGATGATGGAAACTGCAACCTTGCCGGGGGGTACGGCGACTCGTGCCACCATTCCCGGTTATCGCGTGGCGGGTAAAACTGGTACTGCACATAAATTGCGTGCCGACCGTAAAGGTTATTCAACCAGTGAATACCGTGCATTGTTTGCCGGCGTAGCACCAGTCAGTGATCCACGGATTGCCATGGTGGTGGTGGTAGAAAATCCACAAGGCACCTACTATGGCGGTACCGTATCTGCACCAGTCTTTGCCCGCGTGATGCAGGAATCCTTGCGTCTGCTGAATGTCCCTCTGGACAAACCTTTAGAACCTCCCAAAGTCCAGTAAATAGGTGATCAATGTCTATTACATTTCAAGATCTCTACACCCCTCACGATGTCGCTGACTGGATGAAGCAATCCTTTCAGGGCTTCGAGCTGGATAGTCGTAAAGTTAAACCCGGACAGATTTTTATTGCCTTGACCAGTCTGTCACAACCGGAAAAAACTGCTCAATTTGCCCAGAAAGCCTTAGAGCAGGGCGCATTGGCCGTGATTTCAGAAACTGAACTGGATGTATCTCCAAATCTGATGGTGGCAGATGTACGTCATCTCATGGGGCAATGGCAAAAGCAGTATTTGCAAGCAATCCAACCCGTTGCGGCTGCGCGTATTCTTGCAGTCACCGGCACCAATGGTAAAACCACGATTTCTCGCTTGGTGGCTGAATTCATCATGCTGCAAGGTAAAGCCTGTGCGGTGATGGGCACAACAGGTAATGGAATTTTACCGAACCTAGAAGCATCTTCGCATACCACCCTGGATGCCTTGCAACTGCAAAATGCCTTGCATGGCTATGCGCAGGCCGGTGCGGAGTTTGCCTCGATTGAAGCCAGTTCGCATGGTCTGGAACAAGGCCGCTTGAATGGTTGTGATATCGAGATTGCGGGCTACAGCAATTTGAGTCGTGACCATCTGGATTATCATGGAACGCTACAAGCTTATGCAGAAGCAAAGTCTGGTTTATTCCGATTTAAATTTTTAAAAGTGGCTGTCATCAATATTGATGATGAACATGCACAGATCATGCTGGATGCTGCGAAAAACAATCCGGCACAGCCTAAAATTTTGACTTATTCCACCCAGCAAAAAGCGGATTATCAGGTTCAGGATATTCAGTACAGCATTTCAGGTGCGACCTTTAAACTAAAAACTGCTTCTGCTGAATATAGTGTTAACAGTCCATTGCTGGGACATTTCAATATTGAAAATCTGATCGCCAGTCTGATCATGGCGGAGCAGGCTGGATTTGACCTGAACAACTTGATTGCGTCTGTACCACAGCTCAAAGGTGCACCGGGCCGGATGCAGGTGCTGCGTGATGGCGAGCGCCTGTTTGTGGTGGATTATGCGCATACCCCGGATGCCTTGACTCAGGTTCTGGTGACCTTGAAACGTCATGTTTCACAAAATCTCTGGGCTGTTTTCGGCTGTGGCGGTGATCGTGACCGTGGTAAACGTCCACTGATGACTCAGGCTGCTTTAGACGGTTCGGATATCGCAGTACTCACTTCGGATAATCCGCGGACCGAAGATCCGGCACAAATTTTTGCGGATATGAAAAATGGCATTGATTTTTCCGGCAAAACCTATCATGAAATTCATGACCGTCGTGAAGCGATCAAGTTTGCGGTTAAACACGCGCAGGCGGGTGACATTGTCGTGATCGCAGGGAAAGGGCACGAAAATTATCAGGAAATTGATGGCGTACGTCACTGGTTTGATGACGTGATCGAAGTGCAGGCGGCGATTGATGCCCAGCATTGCAGTACAGATTCAGCCTATTCAGCGCATTAGGATTCAGATATGCATACCTCAACAACAAGTACTGCGGCGCTGGAGCCGTGGAGCATAGAACAATTACAGCAGGCCACCCAAGGCTACTGGCTGAATGATAAAAAGCCTGCAGGCCAGATCAAGCGGATTTTGACTGATTCACGTGATGCAGAAGCAGGTGATGCTTTTCTTGCGCTGAAAGGCGAGCGTTTTGATGCACATGACTTTATTGCGCAAGTGGCGGCTCAAGGTTGTGACATTGCCATTGTCAGCCGTCCGGTGGATGCTGATATTTGCCAGCTAGTGGTAGAAGATACCCGTCTGGCATTGGGATTGTTGGGTGCTTATCGCCGTCAGCAGAATCCTCAGCTCAAAGTGATTGCCTTGACCGGCAGTAGTGGCAAGACCACGACTAAGGAAATGTTGGGGAGCATCTTGTCGCGTCTGGCACCGACCTTGGTGACACGTGGTAATTTGAATAATGACCTTGGTGTGCCAGTGATGTTGCTTGAGCTGCGTCCTGAACATCAATATGCAGTAATGGAACTCGGTGCAAGTCATCAGGGTGAAATTGATTACACTTCAAAAATGGTGCAGCCGCATGTAGCCGGAATCATTAATATTGGGACTGCGCATTTAGGTGAATTTGGTGGTCGTGACGGAATTTGCCGTGCAAAATCCGAAATTTATGCGCATATCTCTGAGACTTCGATTATTCCTGCTGCAGATGATTTTGCTGAAACCATTCGTGCCGCAGTAAAAACTGAAAAAAACTTGAGTTTTGGTGCTGGTGGTGAAGTCTATGCCAGCAATGTAGTCCTTGATGCTCAATCTTCAAGCTTTACCCTGAATACAGCGCAAGGCTCGAAAACAGTTCAGTTGCCGTTTGCCGGTGAGCATAATGTCGAAAATGCGACCGCAGCAGCAGCTTTCGCCCTGGCGATCGGTATTAATCTTGATGATATCGTAGCCGGTCTGGAACAGGCCGTGGGTGCGAAAGGTCGTCTGAACTTTATTCCGCACAAAGACTATTTATTTATTGATGATACCTACAATGCCAATCCGGGTTCGATGCGTGCAGCGGCTGAAGTTCTGGCGCAGCAGCAAGGCATCCGGGTGATGGTCACTGGCGATATTGGTGAACTTGGTTCATCTGCTGCAATTGAGCATTACAAGCTCGGTCGGGATCTGGTCTCGGTGAAAGGCATTAATTTTGTGGTGGCTGTGGGTGAATTTGCTCCGGCCGCACAAGAAGGTGCCCGTAGTACACAATATGGTAAAAAAATGCAGGCTTTCCTGAATCAGGAGCAGGCATTACCGTTTTTAATTCGTTTGATTGAAACACATCAACCTCAGCCGATGTCATTCCTGTTTAAAGGGTCGCGTTTTACCCATATGGAAACATTGATGGCTGCATTGATGGAGAAACTCTAAATGCTGTTATGGCTCTTTGAACATTTGGCGGGCTTTGACAGCACGTTTCAGGTGGTTCGTTATTTAACTTTACGTGCTTTGCTCAGTGTCTTGACGGCACTGACCATTGGTCTGGTGCTCGGTCCTATAATGATTCGCAAGCTTCAGGCGCTGAAATATGGTCAGGCAGTCAGCTCGTATGCCCCTGAAAACCATGCCAAGAAAATGGGAACGCCGACCATGGGCGGGGTACTGATCCTGCTTTCAATCGGGATTTCGACTCTACTTTGGGCGGATCTTTCCAATCCTTATGTCTGGATTGTGCTGGGTGTGATGGTGATTTTCGGTGCCGTTGGCTGGGCCGATGACTGGATTAAAATCCGTTATAAAGACAATGCGGGTTTGCCTGCGAAGAAAAAATTCTTCTGGACTTCAGTGGGTTCATTAGGTGCTGGTATTGCCTTGTATGTGATTGCGCAGCAACAGACCAATCCAGTGCATACCGCGAATATGCTGGATCTATTGATTCCATTCTTTAAAGACCTAAGCATTCCATTGTCGATGATTCCGTTGGGTATTGGTTTTATTATCTTTACCTATTTCGTGATTAACGGTGCATCCAATGCCGTGAACCTGACCGATGGTCTGGATGGTCTGGCGATTATGCCAATCGTGCTGGTTGCTACAGGTTTGGGCGTATTTGCCTATTTGGCCGGTGACGTGCGCTTTGCCAATTATCTGCATATTCCTTATGTAAAATATTCGTCTGAACTGGTGGTGGTCTGTGCTGCCATGATCGGAGCGGGTCTGGCTTTCCTTTGGTATAACGCCCATCCAGCCCAAGTATTTATGGGGGATGTCGGTGCTTTATCTCTCGGTGCAATGCTCGGTACGATTGCCGTCATGGTTCGTCAGGAAATCGTATTTGCGATTATGGCCGGTGTCTTTGTGGTGGAAGCGGTTTCAGTGTTCTTGCAGATTGGTTCATTAAGAATGCGCAATAAACGTGTATTCCTGATGGCACCGCTACATCATCATTATGAAAAGAAAGGCTGGCGTGAAACCCAGGTGGTGATCCGTTTCTGGATTATTACGATTATGCTGGTAGTTTTGGGTCTAATGACCTTAAAATTGCGCTAAGAAATGCATTGGAAAAAGTCGGCGCATGCCGGCTTTTTTATTTTGGAGAAAATGATGAATTTACTCATGTGCCCAGTCTGTCGCCAGCAGTTGAGCTTAAATGAAAGAACATGGCGATGTGAGAATCATCATAGTTACGATGTCGCTAAACAAGGCTATGTGAACCTGCATGTGGTTCAGCATAAGCACAGCAAAAACCCGGGAGATACGCCTGAGTCTGTGCAGGCACGTCGTGCATTTCTCAGCGCAGGTTATTATGCGCCTTTGCAACAGGCTGTCGTGGAAAAGATTCGCGAGTTGCGGATTGAGAATCTTTTAGATATTGGTTGTGGCGAAGGCTATTACACCAATGCCATGCAGGCCGAAGTGCTGCAATGCGTTGGGGTCGATATTGCCAAGAATGCGGTTCAGGTCGCAGCCAAGCTGAATAAAGAGGTGACTTGGGTCGTAGGAACTGGAGCGACTTTACCAGTATTAGATGAGTCGATTGATCTGTGTACCAGCTTATTTAGTCCAATTCCCAAACAGGAAATCCTGCGAGTCCTAAAACCAAAATCTTATTTGATGGTGGTGACACCGGCCCCACAACATTTATATGCTATGCGTGAGGCTTTATTTGAAGAAGTGAAACCACACGAGCCGCAGAAGTTTGTTGAGCAGTTACAAGATGAATTTAATCTGGTTAGTGAGCAGGTGATTGGTGCGCCAATGGTTTTGCCACAGGCTGATTTAAAAAACCTGATTGCCATGACACCCTATGCTTATAAGGCCAAGCCGGAACACCGTTTAGCACTCGAACAGCAGGATCAGTTTGAATTGCTGGCGCAATATCAGATTTATCTGTTCCAGAAAAAATAAAAAATTGAATATAAAAAAGCCCTCAACTGAGTAATGCCAGTCAGTTAAGCAGACATTAGAAAAATGTAGTAAAAATGAGTGTATGCCAATACGCTCATTTTTTTTATGACTTTATCTGAAAATTTAGATTGCACCCTTCAACATTCTTTGCCTTCACTCAGCCATTTCAGTGAACTCATTGATTTAAACTGGATTAAAGAAAGCCTACATCAAACAGGTAAGGCTTCTATCAGGAGAAGAAAATTACCTGCCGAACATGTGGTATGGCTGGTAATTGGGCTTGCCCTATTTCGAGATCAACCGATCGGGTATGTCGTAGAGCAACTAAAACTTGTGTTTGGTACAACAGAATATTGTGTCCCCAGTGCAGCAGTGCAAGCACGACAACGTTTAGGACGAGAGCCCTTGAATACCTTGTTTTCTCTACTCAGCCAAGCCTGGTTTGAAGAATCCCAACAGCAATACTCAAACTTTCATGGCCTTAGTGTATGTGCTGTTGACGGGGTGGTTTGGTCTATGCCTTATACAGACGAGAATTTTGAACACTTTGGCTCATCTAAGGGTAAAACCGCTGCAGCCCCTTATCCACAAGTGAGAGCAACCTGCCTGGTAAATACCAGCACCCATGAAATCATTGATGCCCAAATAGGTAGCATGGATCAGGGTGAACTTACACTGGCAAATCGATTATGTCCTCCATCGCATAGTATTACCTTGTTTGATCGAGCCTATTTCTCTGCTGATTTCTTGATTGACTGGCAAACACGAGTAGAAGCCAGTCATTGGTTAATGAGAGCAAAAGATAATTTACGCTATGAGATCATTAAACGTAATTCCCCGCATGACTTTCAAATCAAAATGCCTCTTTCAGCTAGAGCCAGGAAGCTAAATCCATCATTAGGAGAATATTGGGAAGCGCGTTTGATTGAAGTTGAGCAGGCAGGGAAAATTAGACGTTATATCACTTCATTAATGGATTCAAAGGCATATCCACTGATAGGCTTGGCGAAGCTTTATGCCCAGCGCTGGGAAATAGAAATGTGTTACCGAGAAATCAAAAGTGATTTACAGGAAGGTAAGCATTTGAGGAGCAAGCAACCTGATTTAATTTATCAAGAATTATGGGGGGTCTTCATTGCCTATAATATTCTAAGAAGACAAATGAAACATATGGCTCAACGTGCAAAAGTCAGTCCTTTGAGAATCAGCTTTCATATTGCCTCTATCAGCATCCTGAATATATTAAGATTTGATTCTTTAGACTCCGCAGGGAATTTACCTAAACATCTAGAAAGTTTACTGGAGAAATCGAGGAGGTATGTTTTGCCTGAGAGAAGGGTTAGAAGTTGCCCACGAGTTGTGAAAGGAAAACCGCAGAAATACCCAAGAAAATGCCAGTCAATTTCTTAACTGACTGGCATTACTCAACTGAGGGCTTTTTTATATTAGTCAGATCACTGAACTTCTTCGATCAAATTTTCCAGAGAATCTACCCGGTTCGGCTGAAGAGGCTGTTCTTGTGGTGCAGAACCTTCATCATCTGGTAAACGAATCGGTTGATCTGGCAAATCTTCAAAGTCAGTTTCTGTGCGTTTCGGGACGACCACAGGTGCAGGACGGTAAAGTGCTGTCGCCAGAGGCGGAGAAGACGGATCATTCTGTGCTTCATCAGCCTGAACCACCTTGTTGCGATTTACCGGTGCCTTAGCATTGCGGTCTAAACGTACCCAGGCTTCTGGCTGGCCTTTTAATGCCTTGCCCATAAAATCGGTCCAGATCGGTAGAGCTGCCACACCACCATATTCACGGCGACCTAAAGTGGTTGGCTGATCAAAGCCTACCCAGGTCACGGTGACTAACTTACCATTGAAACCTGCAAACCAGGCGTCTTTGGCATCATTAGTGGTACCGGTCTTCCCGCCGATATCACCACGACCAATTCTTAATGCAGCACGGCCAGTACCATGCTGAATCACATCACGCAAAATGTTGGCCATGTCATAGGCAGAGCTGGATTTTAAAATACGCTGTGCCTGACGATAATTACTGTCTTCGGCAGAGACTTTAGGTGCAGCCTGTTTTTGCTCTAAAGTTGTATTGTTGATTGCAATTGCTTCGTCATCTGCGGTAATAGGGTCAGTGGTTTGCGTTGTTTCTTCTTTTGCATTGATACATGAAATGCAGGCATATTCAGGCTTGGCTTCAAAGATGGTATTGCCATAGGCATCTTCAATGCGGGTAATAAAGTGCGGCTGGATTCGGTAACCACCATTTGCAAAGGTGGCATAGCCAGTCGCCATCTGAATCGGGAGGACCTGTGGGGTGCCTAAGGCAATGGTATAGTTACGTGGAATCTGACTGTCCTGTAAACCAAAATCCATAAATAACTGACGTGTACGTTCAATCCCGACGGCCTGTAATAAGCGCACTGAGACTGTATTACGTGACAGATAAAGTGCACGACGTAGCGGGATCATGCCCAGATAACGGCCATCCGAATTACGTGGCGTCCATTTGCCAATGGTAATGGGTGCATCATTGACCATGGTATGCGGCGTCATGCCACGCTCTAAGGCCAGTGCGTAAACAAAAGGTTTAATTGTAGAACCAGGTTGACGCCAGCCTTGGGTTGCACGGTTAAATTTAGACTGATAAAAATTATACCCACCGACAATAGCCTCAATCGCACCATTATTTGGGTTGATGGCAATCAATTGTCCTTGCACATTGGGAATCTGCACCAATGACCAAGAGGTTTTATTTTCATTGGGTCTTAAGCGAACAATGTCTTTGACTTTGACAATCTCGGATGCTTTGCTCGGTGCACCACCTACACTGTTAACGTTACGAAAGCGACGCGCCCAGGACATACCTGACCAGGGAACAGTCACGCTGCTTCCGTCCTGCATGAGTGCTTCAAAACTGGAATTACCCACCTGAGTTACTTGCGCAGGATAAGTATTGGCATAGGCACGGAACTTGTTGAGGGGTTGATCATGTGCTTCAGCACCACGCCAGCCATGTCGACGGTCATAAGCCTCTAAGCCTTCTTGTACCGCTTGCTCCGCATAGGCCTGACGTTCACTATGGATGGTGGTATAGACTTTATAACCAGAATCTACCGCTTGTTCACCAAAATTTTGTACCAGTTCAGAACGTACCATTTCACCGACATACGGGAATTTGTTTCGGGTACTCCGGTCAGGCATATCTAAATTTACCGGTTCAGCAATGGCTTGTTGATATTGGCTCTGGTTTAAATAGCCCAATTGCAGCATACGTCCCAAAATCCAGTTGCGACGTTCCAAGGCACGCTTGGGATTGGCGACCGGATTGTATCGAGAAGGTGCTTTAGGCAGGCCAGAGATCATGGCCATTTGTGCAATTGAAAGCTCTTCTAAGCTCTTGTTGTAGTAAATTTTAGCTGCTGCTGCGATGCCGTAAGCATTTTTCCCCAAGAAAATTTTATTGACATACAGGGTCAGAATTTCTTCTTTACTTAAGTTTTGCTCAATTTTACGAGCCAGAAAAATTTCTGTCAGTTTACGCTTTAGCGTCCGTTCAGGGCTAAGGTAATAGTTTTTTGCCACTTGCATGGTAATGGTCGAACCGCCGGTCTGTACATCCGAGCCAGTCACCGTTTCACTGAGTGCGCGGCCCAAGCTTTTAAAGCTGATTCCGCTATGCTCAAAAAAGCTGGAATCTTCAGCGGCGAGGAAAGCATGAATAAATTCGGTTGGAATTTGTTCATATTTCACGGGAACAGAAAGCTTGCCTCCATATTCGGCAATTAATTCATTATCTGAACTAAAAACTTGTAAAGGCTTTAATAGAGGGGCCTTTTTAAGCGTAGACATTTCAGGCAAAGATGGGGCAATATAGAGATACATGCCATAGAAACCCATCGGAATTGAGATCAGTATAATGATAATGATCAAAAAAAATGGATGAACAAGGCCTGAACAAGATAGCTTTTTCATAACAAGTAAGTTTTAATAAGAGCTAATGGCGAACTAATTACCGGTCAGTATATCCTGTCGATATCCATATTGTTAGATGAGTTATTGTATCTATATAAAATTATAGACTGGACCAATTGGTAAGTTAGATTGAATTGGGGACAAAAAAATAATAGAAAGTGTATTGTGCGCAGGTTATATCGTAAACTAAATAAGGGGTTAATAGGAGTCGATATTAGTTCGACTTCTGTTAAGGTTTTAGAACTTTCTGTAAAAAGTGGCCGTTACTGGGTAGAGAGCTATGCTTTGGTCCCATTATCGGAAAACAGTGTTGTTGAAAAAAACATCTTAAACCCAGAAGCAGTCGCTGATGCCCTTGGGCGTGCAATTAATTTGGGCAATACCCAGTCGAATCAGGCCGCTTTTGCGATTCCAACTTCAATGGTCATCACCAAAATCATTGAGATGGATGCAGATATGTCGGATGACAAACGTGAGGTTCAGATTCGTGAAGATGCGGAACAATATATTCCTTTCCCACTCGATGAAGCGAGTCTGGACTTTGAAGTTCTGCCAGACCGTCTTACTAATCCAAACCGGGTCAATGTGCTATTGGTCGCTACCCGAATTGAAAATGTCGAAGCACGTTCTGAAGTTTTGGAAATTTCTGGTCTAACGCCTAAGATTGCAGATGTAGAAAGTTTTGCGCTGGAAAATGCCTTCAAAGTATTTTCGGATACTTTGCCGATGGGGGTCAATACGGTTGGTATCTTAGATATTGGTCATAGTATGACGACCTTGTCGGTGATGCAGAACAACAAGATTATTTATACCCGTGAGCAGGTGTTTGGCGGCAAGCAATTGACTCAGGAAATTCAGAATCGCTATGGATTATCCTTTGAAGAAGCTGGACGTGCTAAAAAAACCCGTGCTTTACCGGATGATTATGATATTGAAGTGCTAGAGCCATTCCTGGATGCCGTGGTACAACAGGCAGCCCGTTCATTGCAATTCTTCTTTTCATCTTCTCAGTTTAATGAGATTGACCATATTTTACTGGCCGGCGGGAATGCCAATATTCCAGGTCTGGCAAAATTATTACAACAAAAACTCGGTTACCGTGTCACGATCGCGAATCCATTTTTGCAAATGGGCTTTTCTCCTCAAATTGATATTAAAAAAATTGAAAATGACGCGTCATCACTCATGGTTGCATGCGGTTTGGCATTAAGGAGTTTTGATTAATGGCAAGAATTAACTTACTTCCTTGGCGTGATGAGCTAAGAATTAAAAGAAATAATGAATTCGTGGCAATCTGCGTGGGGGGCGCTTTTCTTGGGATTAGCGGCAGCGGGTTCAACCTGGTTTTATTATGATCACAAGCTTCAAGATCAGGAGCAGGCCAATCAGCTGATTCAAAGTACTAACCAGAATTTGGATGTGCAGTTAAAGGCGCTTGAAGGTTTACAAGAACAGCGTAATGCGATTGTTGAACGGATGAAACTGATTCAGGGTCTACAAACTCAGCGTCCGATTGCGGTGCATTTGATTGATGAAATTGTACGGGTGACCCCAAGCAATATGTATATCACCAAATTCCAGCGTATCTGTGACAAGTTTACTATTGAAGGTCGAGCTGAGAGTCCAAATACGGTCGCAGAACTGCTCCGTAATCTGGAAGCTTCATCTTGGTATCGAAATGCCTTTATGAACGCTTTCCTAGAGGCTGAAGAAGCAAAAGAAAAGGCACCGAGCTCTATTATTCTACGTGTGGAAGAGTCCTATGGTAGTTTTACCGTGACGGTAGATCTGGATCAGATCGCTCAGCCAGTACTTAACGAAGAACAACAAGCAGTCGCTACAACTACGGGGGCATCATCATGAGTAATGAAGAATTCGATGAGTTCAGCCAGGATGTCGTCGCTGTACCCAAAAACAAAATGACTGTTGAAAAGTTTTTTCAGCAATTCAATACATTAGATCCAAATAACTATGGTAGCTGGCCTTTATCGGTCAAAATTACTTGATGGATTTTTATTGCTGCGCTGGCATTTGCGGTGATTTACTTCGTTATGATCAGAAGCACGATTGAATCGATTTCACAAGCCAGTACCCAGGAACAAAACCTGCTGAATGAATTCCGTGAAAAAGAATCCAAATTACGCAACTTACAACAATATCAAATCCAGCTTCAGGAAATGGAAGCCCGTTTTAACCAGCAGTTAGAACAGTTACCGAAAGAAACTGAGATTCCGGGTCTGGTTGAAGATATTAACCTGAGCGGTGTGAATTCAGGCCTGAAGTTTAAAAATATTCGTCTAGAGCCTGAAATTAAACAAGAGTTCTTTATTGAACAGCCGATTGCAATTGAAGCGACTGGGGATTATCACGCTTTTGGCTCTTTTGTCAGCAGTATTGCCGGCTTGTCGCGTATTGTAACGCTGCATGATTTCACCATTACCGGTACTGAAAATAAAGAGAAAAAATCTGAAATTCCAGTCATTGATTATGTGGTAAAAGCCAAAACTTACCGTTATGTCGGTAATGCTGAAGGTGCTGCAGCACAGCCTGAAGCTAATAGCACTACTCAGGGGGCGCAGTAATGAAGAACATTAAAATTACTTCAGCTTTAACACTTGGGTTTTTATTGTTGGGATGCGATTCACGCATTGATGCAGTCAATCAGGAAATGGCTAATATTCGTAATCAGCCACCTTTGCCAATTGAACCGGCTCCTGATTTTATGCCAGTTGAAACCTTCAACTATGCAGCACATCAGATCAAAAGCCCTTTTTTACCAAGCTCTCTGGCTGCTGAACTGAAAATTATGGCGGGGAAACGGGTTATATCCAAACCTATCACGTCAACTGCAACCGCTAGAAAGTTATCCGCTCGAAACATTGACCATGAAAGGCAGTATGCGCAATCAGGCAGGACAAATTCTGGCTTTAATCCAGACGCCTGATGGTGAGGTTGAGCGGATTCAACGTGGTAGCTATATGGGACTTAATCATGGTCGTGTGGTTGGAATTACACCAACACAAATCGATTTGATTGAGATTATTCCAGATGGCCGTGAGGGATATGTGGAACGTCCGCGAAGTTTGGTTCTTATCGGGCCGGCGCCATAAGTTTTAAAGGAATAACAATGAATAAGAGTATTAAAGAATTTATTTTTGGGGATGTTAATACAATGAATCGTGTGTTTCGTCAGTTTTCCATGGGTGCTGTTGCGATTGCGGTGATGCAAGCGGCTAGTGCACAGGTTTCAATGACCAATGTAGTACCCATGCAGCTTCCTGGACAAGGAACTGAGATTCGGGTGATGTTCAATGGTTTGCCACCACAACCACAGGCCTATCAATTAGAATCACCGTCACGTTTGATTCTGGACTTTGACAAGGCACAACAGAATTTAAAACAAAGCAGTATTCCGGTGGCAACACGTGAAGCCAGTTCAGTGGATGTCACTTCGGATGCTCAGCGGGCACGTCTGACGGTAAACTTGACCGAGGCAGGAGCCTTTACGACTCGCGTGGAAGGTAATACCTTTATTCTTAAAATTAACTCGGCAACTCCTGTAGCCATAGCTCAACCTGTGCAGCAACAGTCAGCTCAGGGTATCAGTAATATTGGTTTCCAGCGCGGTGCGCAAGGTGAAGGCCAGGTCGTTATTGATCTGCTAGGAAATAATACTCCTGTTGATGTACAGCAGCAGGGTACCAAGGTTATTGTGCGCACTTTAGGTTCCAAGATTCCGGCTCATTTGACCCGTCGTCTAAATGTAAATGATTTTGCTACACCAGTTTCCAGTGTCGATGCCGTGAATCAAAATGGTTCTGGCGTGATTAAGATTCAGTCTGCGGAAAGTTATGAATATATGGCTTACCAGACTGATAACAAGCTGACCATCAGTTTGAAACGTCCGGAAGCCAAGAGCCCATTACGTCCTAAAACAGTTGCTTATTCGGGTAAGAAAATTTCTTTAGATTTCCAGGATATTGAAGTCCGTCGTGTTTTACAGCTCTTGGCCGATTTTACCGATATCAATATGGTGGCCGCAGACAGTGTACAAGGCAATATTACTTTGCGCTTAAAAGAAGTGCCATGGGATCAGGCGCTGGATATCGTACTGAAAACCAAAAATCTGGATAAACGCCGCAATGGTAATGTGATCTGGATAGCACCAGTTGCAGAACTGATCAAGGCTGAAGAAGAAGAAGCTAAGGCTATTAAGCAGAGTGTTGCACTTGCTCCGATCCAAACTGAATATATGCAGCTGAGTTATGCTAAAGCCGCTGATATTGAGAAACTGATTACGCAGAATAAATCTGCACAGAACTCAAGTAATTCATCAAATAGTTCTTCTAATACTACTAATAATGATGATAAAGAAAGCCTTTTGAGTTCTCGTGGTTCTGTATCTATCGATGCGCGTACTAACACATTAATTGTGAATGACACCCAGCCATTTATTGATAAAATCCGTAATATGGTGGATCTGCTTGATGTACAGGTCAAGCAAGTGATGGTTGAAGCTCGTGTTGTTCGTGCATCTACTGAATTTGCGAAAGAAATGGGCGTGAAATGGGGAATCTTATCTCAAGGTATTACCAACAATGATCATTTACTTGTTGGTGGTAGCGATACCACACTTTGGGATTTAAGAACACCTGAAATCGATAGTACTACAGGAATACCAGAGTATGAAATTCAACGTCCAGATAATTTGAATGTTGATTTAGGAGTAGAAAATGCAGCCGGACGTATTGCTTTTGGTTTAATTAGTTTATCTGATTTCATGCTTGATCTTGAATTATCAGCGCTACAAGCGGATGGTTATGGTGAAGTCATTTCTACGCCTAAAGTTCTGACTGCGGACAAACAAAAAGCAACTGTTGAGTCTGGATTGGAAGTCCCATATCAATCAACTGAGGGTAGTGGTGCAAGTGCAACAGCAACGACTGAATTTAAAGATGTGGTACTTAAACTGGATGTAACTCCAAGTATTACACCAGACGGTAAAGTGCAAATGGCATTGGATATTTCTAGTGACAGTATTGCGGGTGTAACACCGATGGGTGAGTATTATTTAAATAAGAATCGGTTAAATACGAATGTCTTGGTTGAAAATGGTGAAACAGTCGTGCTTGGTGGAATTTTTGAACAAGAGACCCTGAATAACCAAACTAAAGTACCATTCTTGGGAGACATTCGTTATTTAGGCCGTTTATTCCGTAAAGATGTAAAAACAGATAATAAGCGCGAGTTACTGATTTTCGTTACACCTCGAATTGTTAATGACAGTGTTTCAAGAAATCATTAATATATTTTGAATTTAACAAAATGAATAGGTGACTCCTTGCCAAGCAAAGAGTTTGAAACCCTACCAAATATTTATTTGGTAGGGCCGATGGGGGCAGGTAAAACAACAGTAGGACGACATCTCGCAGAATTGTTAGGACGCGAATTTCTAGACAGTGATCATGAAATTGAACGTAAAACAGGCGCGACCATTCCCTGGATTTTTGAAAAAGAAGGGGAGCAGGGTTTCCGTGACCGTGAAACTGCTGTCATTAATGACCTTACCTCACGTCCCCATCTGGTTTTAGCCACTGGTGGTGGTGCCATTACTCAGATTTTAAACCGAGACTATCTGAAACAGCGCGGAATCGTCGTTTATTTATACACGCCAGTTGAAATTCAACTGCAACGTACCTATCGCGATAAAAACCGTCCTCTCCTCCAAGTCGAAAATCCGGAACAAAAGTTACGTGATTTATTGGCAGTCCGTGATCCCTTGTATCGGGAAGTGGCGCATCATATTATTGAGACCAATCAGGGTGCTGCGCGTGATCTGGCGCAGCGGATTCTCAATCTCATTACTTCTAAAAACTAAGTTCATTGAATCAAGTGGTTAATCAAGCATGCAAACCTTATATGTAGAACTCGGAGAACGTCGTTACCCTATTTTTATTGGAAGCGATCTGGATCCACAGGCCTTATTGGCACCCTATATTCAGGGCAAGCAAGTGATGATTGTAAGCAATACTACGGTTGCACCACTTTATTTGCAGCGTTATCAAACAGCAATTGAAGCTTTGGAAAAACGTGTTGCGACCTGCATTCTGCCTGATGGTGAAAAATATAAGGATAACCAGCATCTGAATCTGATTTTTGATGCACTGCTTGAAGCCGGGTTTAACCGGGACTGTACTGTACTGGCATTAGGTGGTGGCGTCATTGGAGATATGGCCGGGTTTGCCTCGGCCTGCTTCCAGCGCGGTGTGTACTTTATCCAGATGCCAACGACTTTACTATCGCAAGTAGATTCCAGTGTCGGTGGAAAAACCGGGATTAATCATCCACTGGGTAAAAACATGATTGGCGCTTTCCAGCAACCTCAAGTGGTACTGGCGGATATGTCGCAGCTTATTACTTTGCCGGACCGCGAACTTTCAGCAGGTTTGGCTGAAGTGATTAAATATGCGCTGCTAGGCGATGAGTCATTTCTGGTCTGGCTTGAAGAAAACATGGATGCTCTGGTCGCTCGTGATGAGAAATTATTGGCTGAGGCCGTTTATCGTTCCTGTGCGCATAAGGCACGGATCGTAGCTAATGATGAGAAAGAGCAAGGTGAACGTGCACTGCTGAATCTGGGTCATACTTTTGGTCATGCGATTGAATCCTATATGGGGTATGGTGTCTGGCTACATGGCGAGGCTGTTGCCACCGGTATGGTGATGGCTGCGGATCTGTCACAGCGTATGGGCTGGATTTCTCAAGAAGATTTAGAACGTACAAAAAAAATCATTTCTCGTGCCAAACTTCCTGTGGTTTGTCCTAAAATCCCTCTGGATGATTTTCTGGCCTATATGGCCCATGACAAAAAAGTCTTAAATGGACAATTGCGTTTGGTGTTATTAAAGCAATTAGGCGAAGCAGTGATTACCCGGGACTTTGATCTCGAGTTAATGAAACAGGCAATTTTAGCCAATCAGGCATAGGTTTAGTTTTATGGCAGCATTACATACTCCTTGGCAAAAGATTCAGCATTATTTCTGGCTGGTCTGTGGTGTATGCTGCCTATTTGCTGCCTTAGTCTTTTGGGCGGTGACTGATTCAGATGATGTCGTCGAAATTGAAAAAAAGCCCGAAACTGAAGTGCAATTGCAGATTCAACCGGAAAAAGTCGCCACAATGACCCATCTTGGTGCACTTTTTCAGGAAGTGAAACCACTGGATCTAAATACGCGTACCGTCGTGAATGCCAGTCATGAGCCGGAATTTCGCGGTACCAAATTTGTCAATGAAGCGAAAAACCAGCACGCCATTGAATTATTTCGTGTGACCAATGAAGCCATTTTAAAAAGTTTTCTTAAGAAACAGTTCGATCGTAAACCTTTTATTTATTTAAGAATCTCGGGTGAAAATCAGCCAGAACAATATGTATTGTTATATGGTCAATATAAGACGGCGGCGCAAGCTAATCAGGCACTCTCTACACTGAAGTTAAATTTACCGGCCTCAGTCAAGCCTGAAGTTGTAGCAATGCAGCAATATGTCAGTCTGGTCAATAATCTGGGTTCAGAGGAATTGGCCAGTAATCAAAAGCTTTACGAAATTCGTTTGAAAAATGTGCCTTTGCCGAAAGTAGATGAATCGGTACGACTTAGACAGCAGCAAACCCAAACTGAGTCCAAGCCGCGTAGCTCTGATGCTGCGACTACCAGTACCACAATTGTGCGCCGTGATTCATCGGGAAATGTAGTTGATGTACAGAAATCTGAAAGTGCTGTAGAAGGTACACCTCAACCACAAAATAACAATAATCGACCTGCTCAGGGCAGTAATCCGCGTCCTCAAAATAACGAGATTAGTGATCCATTTAATTAGTCCGGTCTAAAATAGCGCATCCAAAAAATTACAGAATTAAAAATGGGCGCTTTTGGTGCAAAAAATGCACATTAAAATTAACCCTTAGAGTGCTGTTCTGCGCTAAATCTTTGTCATCTGTATTGTTTTAATTTATGCGCTGTTTGTTGGCATGGAATTTGCTTTATTGGTGCATGAATTGAATTAATCTCCCTGTTTTAGCGCGAAAAATGATTCGATGACACTATGTGAATGTCATATTTATTCCAGATTTTTATGTTATTCATGAGCAAAATAAACTTTATTTGTTATGCATTTAGTCTAAAAAAGGACTAGTCTGAAGAAATAAAGAAAATGCTTTTGCTCTACCAAGACGGTCTTCGAAAGTCCATTAGACGCCAGCGCAGAGAAAAATTTAGATTGTTTAATAGCCTGTTGAGGCTTAGTGAAAGAAGGGTACGCTATGCACATGCCATCGCCTAATAATGTAGCTCCCGCTCAAGGTTTATACCAACCGGATGAGTTTAAAGATAACTGTGGTTTCGGTTTAATTGCCCATATGCAGGGTGATGCTAGCCATGATCTCGTCAAGACCGCGATTCATAGTTTGAGTTGTATGACCCATCGTGGTGGTATTGCCGCAGATGGCAAGACGGGAGATGGTTGTGGTCTGCTCTTGGCAATGCCGAAAAAATTCTTCCGTGAAGAAGCTAAACGCTTAAGCGATACCACCTTAAGTGAAGTCTTTGCTGTAGGTTCAGTATTCCTAAATCTTGATCCTGCACTTGCGGCACACGCCAAACAGGTTTTAAACAAAGAGATTGAAGCTGAAGGTTTAATCGTTTTAGCTTGGCGTGTGATTCCCACCAATGTCGATGCCCTTGGTGAAATTGCTTTGCAATCGATGCCAGCATTTGAACAGATTATTGTTAACTGTCCAATGGGTGTGACTGAGGTTGAGTTTAACCGTAAGTTATTCCTGGCACGCCGTCGTGCAGAGCAGCTGTTAAGCAATGATACGTCTTTCTATGTCACTACTTTATGTTCAACGGTGATCAGCTATAAAGGCTTGATGATGCCAGAAGCGATTGCAGATTTTTATACAGATCTGGCTGATCCACGTTTGGAATCGCATATCGTGGTGTTCCATCAGCGCTTCTCGACCAATACCTTGCCTCGCTGGCCTTTAGCACAACCGTTCCGTTACCTGGCGCACAATGGTGAAATCAATACCATTACTGCGAACCGTAACTGGGCCATGGCGCGTGTACCAAAATTTGCAAATCCTTTATTACCAGGTTTAACTGAACTGAATCCAATTGTGAACCGTACCGGTTCAGATTCTTCAAGCCTGGATAACATGCTGGAGATTCTGGTTGGCGGTGGTATGGATCTGTTCCGTGCACTCCGTATGCTGGTTCCGCCTGCCTGGCAGAATGTGGAAACCTTAGATGCAGACTTGCGTGCATTCTATGAATTCAACTCAAAACATATGGAAGCTTGGGATGGCCCGGCAGGTTTGGTGATTCAAGATGGGCGTCATGCGATCTGTATGCTGGATCGTAACGGTCTGCGTCCTGCGCGTTGGGTGATTACCAAAAATGGTTATATCACGCTGGCTTCTGAAATTGGCGTGTGGGGTTATCAACCTGAAGATGTGATTTCTAAAGGCCGTGTCGGTCCTGGTCAAATGCTGGTCATTGATACGCAAACCGGTAAAGTGCTGGATACCCAAGATGTCAATAATCATCTGAAACGTATGCGTCCATACCGTGAATGGTTACGTGAAAATTCTGTGCGTTTGCAAGGCAGTCCAGAGCTGGAAGAATATTTATGTGATCAAGGCTTAAAAGGCGATGGCCTGAAAGCGGCACAAAAAATGTTCATGGTGACTTTTGAAGAGCGTGACCAGTTGTTACGTCCGATTGCTGAAAGCGGTCAGGAAGCGGTTGGCTCTATGGGTGATGATACCCCAATGGCAGTATTGTCTCGTCAGGTGCGCCATGTGTCGGATTATTTCCGCCAGCAGTTTGCACAGGTCACTAACCCGCCAATCGATCCGCTACGTGAATCGATTGTGATGTCACTGGAAACCTGTTTAGGTCGTGAACAAAACGTCTTTGAACAAGGGCCTGAGCATGCAGACCGCTTGATCATTTCCAGTCCTGTACTTTCTAATTCGAAAATGCATCAGATCCGTACGCTGGGTCGTGCCGGTTATGAAATTGCAGATATTGACTTGAACTATGCTGAAACCGAAGGTCTGGAAGCAGCGATTGCGCGTATTTGTGAAGAATCTGCACAAGCCATTCGTGATGGTAAAACCTTACTAGTGCTTTCCGACAAGAAAATCCGTGAAGGTTACTTGCCTGCCAATGCCTTTATGATCACCGGTGCGGTGCATCATCACCTGATCAAGACTGGTTTGCGTACCGATGCCAACCTGATTGTTGAAACCGGTTTTGCCCGTGATCCACATCAGTTTGCAGTGCTACTTGGTTTTGGTGCAACGGCAATCTATCCATATCTTGCTTATGACGTGATCAATGATCTGGTTGCCAAAGGTGAGTTATTGGGTGATCCGATTTATGCACAAAACAATTTCCGTAAGGGGATTGAAAAAGGTCTACTGAAAGTTCTTTCGAAGATGGGTATTTCTACGGTTGCTTCTTATCGTGGTGGTCAGTTGTTTGAAGCAGTGGGTTTATCTAATGAAGTGGTGGATAAATGCTTCATCGGTGTGCCAAGCCGTATTCAGGGTGCCACTTTTGTCGATCTTGAAAATGACCAGAAACAGTTGGCGGATATTGCCTGGAAAAACCGTAAACCAATTGATCAGGGCGGCTTGCTGAAATTTGTCTTTGGCAAGGAATACCATGCCTTTAACCCAGACGTGATCAACTCGCTACATAAAGCAGTACGTTCAGGTAATTATGCAGACTTTAAAGAATATGCAGAACTGGTGAACAAGCGTCCGATCGCAACGATCCGTGACTTATTCAAACTGAAAACAGACAACTCGATTCCAGTCGAACAAGTGGAATCTGTGGAAGAGATCCTACCTCGCTTTGACTCTGCCGGCATGTCTTTGGGCGCCTTGTCACCTGAAGCACACGAAGCGATTGCGATTGCCATGAATACGATTGGCGGTCGTTCAAACTCGGGTGAGGGCGGTGAAGATCCAGCGCGTTACGGCACCATCCGTAACTCGAAAATCAAACAAATTGCATCGGGCCGTTTTGGTGTGACGCCTGCTTACTTAACGTCTGCAGAAGTTCTCCAGATTAAAGTCGCGCAAGGTGCAAAACCAGGTGAAGGTGGCCAGTTGCCGGGTGGTAAAGTAAATGGTCTCATTGCCCGTTTACGTTATTCTGTACCGGGCGTTACCCTCATTTCGCCACCTCCGCATCACGACATCTATTCAATTGAAGATTTATCACAGTTGATCTTTGATTTAAAACAGGTTAACCCACAGGCGATGGTGTCAGTTAAGCTGGTTTCTGAACCGGGTGTCGGTACGATTGCGGCAGGTGTAGCGAAAGCCTATGCCGATTTCATTACCATTTCTGGTTATGATGGCGGTACAGCGGCTTCTCCACTTTCTTCAATTCATCATGCAGGTTCACCGTGGGAACTGGGTCTTTCTGAGGCACATCAGGCTCTTCGTGTGAATGACCTGCGTGGTAAAGTTCGCGTACAGACAGACGGCGGTTTAAAAACCGGTCTGGATGTTGTCAAAGCAGCAATTCTGGGTGCTGAAAGCTTCGGCTTTGGTTCGACTCCGATGATCGCATTAGGTTGTAAATACCTGCGTATCTGCCACCTGAATAACTGTGCAACCGGTGTCGCAACTCAACAAGATCATTTACGTCAAGAGCATTATATTGGTGAGCCACAAATGCTGATCAACTTCTTCACCTTTATTGCTGAAGAAACCCGTGAATGGCTGGCAGCACTCGGTGTATCAAGTCTGAAAGACCTGATTGGCCGTACTGATCTGCTGGAAGTTTTGCCAGGTGAAACTGCAAAGCATGCACATCTTGATTTAAGCAAATTGCTTGAGTCGCATCCTGCTGCAGAAGGTAAAGCACAGTATTGTCAGGTTCAAGGTAATGCACCATTTGATAAAGGCATTCTGGCTGAAAAAATGGTGGATGAGATTCTGCCTGCGATTGAAGCAGGAACTGGCGGCGAATATAGTTTCATGATCGGTAACTGTGACCGTTCGATTGGCGCACGTCTGTCTGGTGAAATTGCGAAACGTTATGGCAACCTGAGCATGGAAGCCCATCCGGTGAAAGTCCATCTAAATGGTACTGCGGGTCAGTCGCTGGGTGTATGGAATGCTGGTGGCTTACATATCAGTCTGGAAGGTGATGCCAATGACTATGTCGGTAAAGGTATGGCCGGTGGTCGCATCTCGATCTTTCCACCAAAAGGTTCGCCATTCCAGACCCAAAATACCGCGATTATTGGGAATACCTGTTTGTACGGTGCGACTGGCGGTAAGTTATACGCAGCGGGTACAGCGGGCGAGCGTTTCGCGGTGCGTAACTCGGGTGCATTTGCCGTAATTGAAGGTGCAGGTGATCACTGCTGTGAATATATGACGGGCGGTATTGTGACGGTACTGGGTAAAGTTGGGCATAACTTCGGTGCAGGTATGACTGGTGGTTTTGCTTATGTGCTTGATCTGGATAATGACTTCGTTGATCATTATAACCACGAACTGATTGAACTGAACCGTATTTCCACCGAAGCGATGGAAGAGCATAAAGCCTTCCTGGGTCGTATCCTGGATGAACATATTAAAGAAACGGGTAGTGCTTGGGCGTACAAGATCCGCCATGAGTTTGACTTCTACAGCCGCAAGTTCTGGTTGGTAAAACCAAAAGCAGCCAACTTGCAAACGCTGTTAAAAACAACTCAAGCTGATCCACAATAATTCCACTACTGCAGAAACATAGGCAGATGTAAGGCAACTGTGAACCCCTTACATCTCCCCACGGAGAGAGACATGGCAGAACGCCTGAATAATGACTTTCAATTCCTGGATGTCGCACGCCAAGATCCAGAGAAAAAAGAGAGTGATGTCCGCAAAGCAGAATTTGTGGAAATTTATAAGCCTTATACCGCGGAAATTGCAGCCAATCAGACACATCGCTGCCTCGGCTGTGGTAACCCGTATTGTGAGTGGAAATGTCCGGTACATAACTACATTCCAAACTGGTTAAAACTGGTGTCTGAAGGCCGTTTGTTCCAGGCGGCTGAATTGTGTCATCAGACCAATACTTTGCCGGAAGTTTGTGGTCGTGTCTGTCCGCAAGACCGTCTGTGTGAAGGGGCGTGTACTCTCAACGACGGTTTCGGCGCGGTGACGATCGGGAATGCAGAAAAATATATCAACGACACGGCCTTTGCTTTGGGCTGGCGTCCAGACATGTCTAATGTGCAATGGACCAATAAAAAAGTCGCGATTATCGGGGCAGGTCCTGCAGGACTTGGCTGTGCGGATATTCTGGTGCGTAATGGGGTAAAACCTGTAGTCTTTGATAAACGTCCAGAAATCGGTGGTCTGCTCACCTTCGGTATTCCAGAATTCAAAATGGAAAAAGATGTGATGAAACGCCGTCGTGAAATCTTCACAGGTATGGGTGTTGAATTCCGTCTAAATACTGAAATTGGTACAGATGTCACTATCGACCAGTTACTGGCTGACTACGATGCTGTATTCATGGGTATGGGTACATACACTTACATGAAAGGTGGCTTCGCGGGC
Source organism: Acinetobacter sp. CIP 64.7 (assembly GCF_000369745.1). Lineage (GTDB taxonomy): Bacteria > Pseudomonadota > Gammaproteobacteria > Pseudomonadales > Moraxellaceae > Acinetobacter > Acinetobacter fasciculus. The sequence continues at coordinate 284,610 of NZ_KB850177.1, forward strand.
GAAGATCTGGATGGTGTTTATGATGCGCTAGACTTCCTGATTGCGAATGTCAATCGTTGTCAGGGCTGGGAAAAAGATCCGGCTGAATATATCAGTGTTGAAGGCAAGAAAGTCATCGTTTTAGGCGGTGGTGATACTGCCATGGACTGTAACCGTACTTCGATCCGTCAAGGTGCTGAATCGGTGGTCTGTGCCTATCGTCGTGATGAAGAAAATATGCCAGGTTCACGTCGTGAAGTACAAAATGCACGTGAAGAAGGGGTGAATTTCCAGTTCAACCGTCAACCGATCGAAATTGTCGGTGAAAATGGCAAAGTAACTGGGGTGAAAGTGATCAGCACTCAGCTGGGTGAGCCGGACAGTCGTGGTCGCCGTAGTCCAGAGCCGATTCCGGGTTCAGAAGAAATTCTTCCGGCGGATGCAGTCCTGCTTGCTTTTGGTTTCCGTACCAGCCCAGCCGACTGGTTCACTGATGTAGAAATCAATCTGGATGGTTCAGGTCGTGTCGTTGCTGCTGAACAGCAGCAATACAAATTCCAGACCTCAAATCCAAAAATCTTTGCTGGTGGTGACATGGTTCGCGGTTCTGATCTGGTGGTAACCGCAATCTGGGAAGGCCGTCAGGCAGCTGAAGGGATTCTGGATTATCTGGATGTTTAACAGTTGAAAATTCACTGAAGTCATTTAAACAACCCGCTACGGCGGGTTTTTTATTTTTGGATATTGTCTAATTTAAAGAGAGGCCATTAAAAAAGATTATAAAAAGTAACAAAACTTTAGAAAATACTGTTTAAAATCAAATTAATTATATAAATATTAATAAAGAATTGAGGACAAGATATCATGCGTGTATTCAAACAATCTCTTATCGCCTTAATGCTGGCCAGTACCTTGACCCTGAGTGGTTGTGGTTATAACACCTTACAAGTCAAAGATGAAGCTGTAACGGCCGCCTGGTCGGAAGTCCAGAACCAGTATCAGCGCCGTGCCGATTTAGTACCTAATCTGGTGAATGTGGTCAAAGGCTATGCTTCGCATGAAGAGCAGGTTTTAACTGAAGTGACCCAAGCACGTGCCAATGTTGCCGGTCTGAAAGTTGACCGTGAAGTGCTGGAAGATCCAGAACTGTTTCAGCGTTATCAGGAAGCACAGGCGCAGATGACCAGTGCCTTGTCTCGTCTTTTGGCCGTCACTGAAAATTATCCAGATTTGAAAGCGAATCAACAGTTCCGTGATTTACAGGTACAGCTAGAAGGGACTGAAAACCGGATTGCGGTGGCACGTAACCGTTATATTACGACAGTACAGGACTTCAACTCTTATGCGCGTCAGTTCCCGCAAGTCATGACAGCCAAAGTGATTGGCATGGACACCAAACCGAACTTTAGTGCCGAGCAAAGTGCTCAGAAAGCGCCAACGGTCTCCTTTGAATAAGTAAGATTTGTAAATAAGCGAGAGATCAGATGTCCGAGATGCTGCTGAAATATTGTGCTGGTTTGCTCCTCATGCTGGGTATGGGAGCAACGACGCTTGTTTCAGCAGAAACGGCCACAGCTACAGATACTGAAGAAGTCATCGTGGCACGTGAAATCTTGCAGCCTAAAAATAATCAAAATACTCCAGCCCAAAATATAGAAACTGCAGCAGCATCACAGCCACAAATTGCCAATGACATGGCGGAAGGGCAGATTCAGCGTGATTTACCCAGTCTGAATGAACCGGTCATTGATCAGGCAAATTTACTTAGTCCTGCTGAAAAGCAGCAGCTGAGCCAGCGTATCCTGAAACTTTATAATGAAGGCAAAGGGCAAATAGGTGTGGTCATTGTGCCGACTACGGGACAGGAAGATATTTTTGATTATTCCATGCGTGTCGCTGAGGCCTGGCAGCTCGGCTCGGCCAAACGGGATAATGGTTTATTGATGACCATTGCCATCAATGATCGCCGCATTCAGATCTTGACCGGTTATGGTCTGGAAGGTGTGTTGCCCGATATCGTGGCAGGCCGGATTATTAATGACAGAATTACGCCGTATTTTAAGCAAGGGCAGTATGCTCAAGGGATCGATTCTGGACTGGAGGAAATTGAACGGATTCTAAATCTTGATCCTGAAATTGCCGCCCAAGCCGCGGATGAGCTAAAAGAGCGACACGAACAGGCTTATAAAGCCCAGCAAGCCTCTCAAGCCACTTTTGGTGCTGTAATTTTTATTATCATCGCTGGTGTGGTTGCTTCGATGATTTTTGGTAAAAAACTTAGTGCTGCAACTGCTGCAGTTGCAGGTACAGCTGCTGGCCTAGTCAATGGCATGGGCTTAATTGCCAGTTTAATGATTGGGATTGGCGTATTTTTTGTATTAATCACTTCACTGGCGCAATTACTTTTGTATGCTTTTGCTTCTGGTGCTGGTCGTGGCGGTAGCGGCCGCGGTGGTTTTGGTGGCGGCTTCGGTGGAGGCGGTGGTGGTTTTGGTGGGGGAGGGGCATCAGGCTCATGGTAACAACAACAGATACAACAGAGATTGTCACGCAACCGAAGCTGGAAGAATATGCACAGCCGAGTTTTAAGCGATGGTTCAAGCATTTCTTTTATATGCCAGCAACCAAGCGGTTTTTCTCCAAGCAGGATCAGCATGCAATTGCATTAGCTGTTGAAGAAGCTGAGCATGGGCATGTGGGGGAGATTCAGGTCGTAATCGAGGGATGCTTATCCGCACGATCAGCCTATTATCAGGATACTTTGTGTAGAGCTCGACAACTCTTTGCCGAACTCGGTGTCTGGGATACCGAATATAATAGTGGGGTATTGCTATATTTAAACTTGTGTGAGCATAAGGTTGAGATTGTGATTGATCGGGGAATTAAACAGGCAACCACTCAAGAAGTCTGGGATCAGATTTGTCAGCATATTGTTCAATTATTAAAGCAAAAGCAGTTTAAGCAGGGTGTGATTGAAGGTGTTATAGAAATTGGAAAAGTTCTAGATCAATATTACGATCGAAAAATAGATGATTTAGAAAATGAAATAGGGAATAAACCGATTATTTTAGGGTGATTTTTTTATATATTGCTTGCATAAGGCTTTGTTGCACAAAGATTTGAAATGCAAAGCGCCCCTAATTGAGCCAAATTTAAGGCGTAACTTGGGTAAGTGGTCGACCTAATTCCGTAAATCGGTTGAGGACTGCTACACGTGCATGAATTTCATTCACCTGACTAGGAAAGCTTCTTGCCATTAATTTATCGCCTAATAATTTGATGCAATGCATCTTGGTTTCCACCAAACTGCGGCGATGATAGCCTGACCATTTTTTCCATAATGTCCTGCCTAAACGTTTAACTGTTCGAAGTAATTCATTTCGCTCTAGCGAGCTACTCTTTGTATCTTTCCATGGTTTCGCATTTTTTCTAGGTGGAATCACCGCATGTGCTTGCCGATCTGCAATGACCTGACGGCATTGCTTGGTGTCATAAGCTCCATCGGTATAAACAGAGTCAATCTGCTCATCTTGTGGGATCTGATTAAGTAAATCACCAAGCACCTGTGAATCACTGACATTATTGGTTGTGAGCTGAATAGCGCGTATTTGTAGGGTTTTGGCATCTATGCCAATATGTAGTTTACGCCATTGGCGACGATATTCAGGTCCATGTTTCTTGCGTTTCCATTCGCCCTCACCTAGAAACTTCATGCCTGTAGAGTCTACGAGTAGATGCAGCCCATCGCTACTTTTTTGGTAGCTGATTGCAATATCAATATGCTTTTGTCTTCTACAAAGCGTACTGTAATCTGGTGCGGTCCAATTTAATCCGCAAAGTTTAATCAGACTTTGCACAAAGCCAGTGACCATACGTAAAGACAAACGGAATAGAGATTTAATCATTAAGCAGCATTGGATAGCTGCGTCGGAGTAGGTTTGATTTCGCCCTTGTTTGCCTTTTGATGGAGCATACCATTGCGTAGCAGGATCAAACCAAATGGCAATATTTCCGCGACTCATGAGTGCTCGGTTATATGCGGGCCAATTGGTTGTGCGGTAGATTTTGTGTGTAGGCTTCTTCATTTGAAAATTATATCGCTGAAAAAGCCTTTACAGATAGGTTTGTGCAACAAAGCCGATTGGTAATAAAAATGACAGTATTAATTTAATTAATTAAATTCTACACTGTTCCTATTCAGTGATGAGATCATTGATTTTTTTCATTACGCTCAATTAATTGAGCTTACATGCCTAAAAAATGGAAGAAGTCCATATTAGCTAACTTATGGATTCTTGATTTTATATGGACACTTATGGAGTATCGATCAATGTAAAGCCTTTTTGAGCGTTCATAACATTCTCCACAAATATTTTGTTGATTTATTTATAAGCTTTGTAAGCTAATTTATAGGTTGCACAAAGTGTGCCAAAGCATATTATCCAATTATTATGTATGAAATCAATACATTGTTTAATGGATTAAAAAATGTAAAAAAGCGGAAAGTAAATTTGTGTAACTAACTGACAAAAAATGTCAGTTCCTGCTCACTATATGCTTAATCAGAATTGAAAATTTTATAAAGTAAGAATCTAATTACCAGAAGACATAATTTTTTGTTTATTATGTGCCAAACTTTCACTGCCTGATATTTCTATGAAATTCACGCTTGCCCTCATTGCAGCAATTCTTATCTCTCTTGCATGGCTCATGCCGATCCACTACCGCCCTTGGGTCACCTATACCGGTGAACTCTATGCCTTCTTTGCATTATTTGCGCTCGCTGCGATCTGTCTAAAAGAAAAACTCGAAATTCCAGCAATCAGTTTGCCATTATTACTACTCACCTTTATTCCTTTTATACATTTTCTGGTAGGACAAGTATTTTTCTTTAGCACTGCTATGATGGGCTTCATTTTTGTCTTTAGCTTTTGGCTGGTAAGTGTGTTGGGTTATCACCTTTCAACAGGAAACTATAGCCGAGAAGAAACCTTTACTAATTTGAGTTATGTATTTTTAGCTTCAGGAACGATTACGGGTCTAATTGCGCTGTGTCAGTGGTCTAATCTGGATTCTGTACTGCCAGGCATGGTGAATATCAGTGGTACACAGCGTCCCTATGCTAACTTTGCCCAGCCGAATAATATGGCGACTTTCTTGGTCATGGCTTTGATGAGCTGCCTTTACTTATATGAAAATAAAAAAATCCATACCAAATGGTTATTTGCCTGCGCTGCAGTGATTGTTATAGGAGTTGCTTTAAGTCAGTCGCGTACTGCCTGGGTGGCTGCGATTGCGATCATACTGTATTTAGCGTTCTACCAATATAAAGGTGTTATTCGCCTGAAATGGTATTACAGTAGCTTTTGGTTTATCTTTTTTGTTGCCTGTATTGTGGCTTTTCCATTACTCAGTCAACTCGCTGCACAAGCGATGGATACCGACGTCGTGCAAAGCAGGAATGTGGTATCTCGTGCTACCGGTGATATGTCACGTATTGCCATCTGGCAGCAAATGTTGGCTGCCATTCAGGCACAGCCATGGTTTGGCTATGGTTGGTATCAAACTAGCGCAGCGTTCGTTTCAGTCAGCGATACTGTACAAGGCCCGGTGTGGATCCGTAGTGCGCATAATTTTATTATTGATTTCCTGCTCTGGAATGGACTGATCATCGGTCTGCCTTTCTTGGCATATTTTGGTTATTTAGGCTTTCAGTTACAGCGCTGGGTGAATACGCCAGAATCTGTCATTGGAATCTTGATGATCGGGGCTTTTGTGACACATGCCATGTTTGAGTTTCCACAGCATTATGCCTATTTTCTGCTACCAGTCGGTTTTATTCTGGGTACGGTTCTGGCACAAAATCCAAAAATTAAAACAGTGGTTATGCCATCAGTCGGTATGAAATTCATTTTTGCTGTTGGGTTACTTTTATTGATTGTGATTTATCGCGATTATGATGTTGCAGTACCAAAACTCGGACAAAGTATTCGTTATGAGAAGCAGCCAGAAAAAATCACTAATGAAAAACCAATTTATTTGCTGACCGAGTTTAATCATCGCATTGCCTGGATTCGTCTGAATCCTTATAGCAAGGCATCTGCTGATCAGATTCTGGAAGGTGAACAAATGGTCTTGAGTTATCCGACTAAATATAACCTGATCAAATATGCCAAACTTTTAGCTTTTAATGGATATGAGGCGGAAGCCAAGCATCAGCTGCAACGCTTAAAGATCATTCAGAAAACTGAAATGAGTTATAAAGAGTTAACGCAGGATATGCCGCGCTAAATACAAAAAAGCCAGCAGATGCTGGCTTTTTCTTGGCTTAATTTTAAGTTTAGAGCTGACTTTGAATATAGTTTTCAATGCCAATGCTTTCGATCAAATCAATTTGTGTTGTGGTCCAGTCCAGATAGTTTTCTTCTTTCTCTAGGATTTCCTGAACCAAATCACGCGTTACATAATCCATTTGGGTTTCAGCCAGCGCGACTGCTTTCTGGATGACTTCAATATTTTCTTTGACTTTACGCACGTCACAATGCAGCACTTCTTGAGTATGCTGACCGATATACAGCTTGCCCAGATTCTGTAAATTCGGCAGGCCTTCCAAAAATAAAATACGTTCAATAATTTTGTCGGCATGTTTCATCTGAACAATGGATTCTTTATATTCTGCCGAGCCCAGTTTCTCAATGCCCCAGTCATTAAACATGCGCGAATGCAGGAAATACTGGTTAATGGCAGTTAAGTGGTGATACAACACCTGATTGAGCTGATTAATCACATCACGATTGCCTTTCATCGCATAACTCCATTTGGACCTGTTTTATCTTTCTAAGAAAGCGCTCTAATCCTGATAGTAAAGCAAGTCAGGGGTAAATGGCGAGTAATTTATCAAATCAAACGTAAAACCTCGTTTTCAAGGCAGGGATATAAATGAGTGACCTAAGCCATACGACATAAAGTGACCTAAGCCATACGACATAAAATGTCGTTTCAAATTAACATTTTTAACTTTGGATATTCTATTGGTTATTTTCATTGATAAAATAATCGCATGAAAACACTTAAATTACGCATTAAAGATAAACATTCTAAGATATTAGAGCAATTAGCATCTGAAGTGAATTTCGTCTGGAATTATGTCAATGATTTAAGCTTTAAACACCTTAAAAGAAAAGGTGAATTTCTCAGTGCTTACGATATTGCTGAATATACGAAAGGTACATCTAGGCTTTGTGGGTTACATAGTCAAACCATTCAGGCTGTTACCGAAGAATTAGTCATACGCAGAAAGCAATTCAAGAAGACCAAACTAAAATGGCGGGTCAGTCATAAGAAATCAGCCAGAAGATCACTAGGTTGGATACCCTTTAAGAAAGTAGCAATCAAGTATGCTGATGGCCATATCCAGTATGGCAAGCATCAGTTTAAAATATGGGATAGCTATGGACTGTCAAATTACAGTATCAAGACTGGTTCGTTTGTCGAGGATGCGCGTGGCCGCTGGTATGTCTGCTTAGTTGTGAATAGCCCTGAAATTGAGAAATCGACTGCGACTAATTTGATTGGGATTGATCTGGGCTTAAAGGATATAGCCACTTGTTCGGATGGTACGATAATTTCAAATCCCAAGTTCTACCGTCAATATGAACAGAAATTAGGGATTGCTCAACGAGCTAAAAATAGAAAACGTGTCCGTGCATTACACGCCAAGATTGCAAACTGTCGTAAAGACCATTTGCACAAAGCAAGTACGATGCTTATAAAGAAAAATGCATTAATTGTTGTAGGCGATCTGAGTGCGAAAAAACTGGTGAAAACCAAGATGGCGAAGTCTGTTCTGGATACCGGATTTTCAGCATTCAAGACCATGCTCAAGTATAAATGCGAGAACGCAGGAGTATGGTTTGAAGAAGTTAGTGAAAGTTTCACAACCCAAATGTGTTCGTGCTGTGGTGAGGTCACTGCAAGCAGTCCGAAAGGTAGAGCAGATTTGCGAATAAGAGTATGGGAATGTGAAAACTGTTCAAGTGTTCTGGATCGGGACTTGAATAGTGCTAAGAACATACTTGCGCTTGGGCATAAGCGTCTCGCAGGAGGAATCAGCTCTATTTAGAGAGGTGAGGATGTCAAGGAACAGCAAATGAAAATCGACATCGAATCGATCCAGACTCAGATGAGTGGCAATAAAAACCCGCCAGAGTCAAAGGCGGGGGAGTAATGATTGAAGATCATTGTTTTTCATTATGCTTATAAGGAGAAATATTTTGAATTTATGCTGCAACGGCCAGTCGTGCTGCGATTTGTGAAACTTCATCACTGATGATCATACGAGCTTCTGGTACACAGCGGCCACAGCAAGTTCCCAAGTCCAACATATCGCGGACATCACGATAACTTTCAGCGCCATTTGCAATAGCATCTTTAATGTCTTGATCTGTAATGCCACGGCATAGACAAACGTACATAGGACACAACCACAGTGATTAAATAAGATAAGTAATATTATTGATAATTGTTATCGTTTGTCAATAAAAATCATTTGAAATAGCTTTTATCGTGATTGATGATTTAGATAAAAAACTACCATCTGAGCGGAAATCCAAGCACTGCTCGGATTTCCACACAAAAGCAATTCATGATTTAGAATGAGATATTGCAGGGTGGGGACTGAGTGATTTTTATAACTTATTGATTAATGATGACAATGCCATCCATTTCAACCCAAGCATCTTTAGGCAGGCTAGCCACACCTAAAGCGGCACGTGCTGGATAGGGCTGGGCAAAATACTCACCCATAATTTGATTGACCAGTTGAAAGTGAGATAAGTCGGTCAGAAAAATATTCAGTTTGGCGATATCTGCCAAAGAGCCACCAGCGGCTTCACAGACTGCTTTTAAGTTATCAAACACCCGGCGAATTTGAGCTTCAATGCCTTCAACCAGTTCCATACTATAAGGATCCAGACCAATTTGACCTGATAGATATAAGGTATCACCCACTAAAATGGCTTGCGAATAAGTACCAATCGCAGCAGGGGCATTTTCAGTATGGATTACTTGGCGGGACATTAATTTCTCCTTTTATCATCGACATACATCATATTCGATCAATTCGGCCGATCAAAGCACTATCGTTTTAAATGATCAACTTGCTTTAGAGGCTTCACTGAAAACGATGGGCTGAGCCAGGCGGATAATTCGTGGAAAGCCGAAATACATGCGTAAATCCCGGATAATCTGTGCAATCTGTTTACGGTTATGCACCACGATATTGACATAAGTTTTGTCATCCTGAGTACGTACCATTTCCACCCCGGAATGCGCTTTACGGCATTGGTAAATCAGGTCTGAAATCTGCTCGTCATTCATGTCCAAGTCAATACTGAGATAGGCAGTAAAGCTGATATCTTCGAGGTCATCAGAGGTCCACTGTAACAACATGATATTTTCTGGATGCTGATGCTGTTCATGCAGCAGGTTGTGGCAGCGCGCACGATGCACAATCAAACCGCGACGGGTCAAATGACCCTGAATCGGATCACCCAGCACAGGATTGCAGCAATGTGCATATTTGACATCGACACCTTCCGTTCCCTGAATCAGACGGTCTGAGCTGGCAATATTCTGATGATGATCTTGGGCAAATAAATGGTTGGCCACCAGTTGCGGTAATAAATCACCGACTGCAATCTGTTCAAACAGCTGTTCCTTGCTGGAAACATGGCGCCATTCCAAAAGGTTTTTCCAGTCTGCTTCCGTCATATCGCGAATAGAACGATGGAAGAGTTTCAAGGCACGATTGAGAGCCTGTTGTCCGACCAAACGTTGCTCATCTGGATCTTGATCGCGCAGAATATTCTGAATAGCACGACGAGCTTTCTGGGTATTAATAAAACTGAGCCAATCTGGGTTCGGCGTCGCAAGGACATCAGTAATGATTTCGACTACCTGACCACTGACTAAAGGAGTCGACAGTGGTTTGGTTTCATTATTAATTTTTGCACCCACCGCATGGTTGCCCAGGAATAAACTCGCCGCATAAGCAAAGTCGACCGCCGTGGCACCTTGCGGTAATTCATGTAAATGGCCGTGTGGGGTATAGACCCAGATTTTTTCCTGATGTAAATAGTCCAGTAATTCACTGAAAGTGGTTTTGGCACATTCGCCATCGACTAGGACATTCAGGTTTTGCATTGAAGCCTGAATTGCTGAGCGGCAGGCTTGCGGCGCACTTTCACCGAGTACAACACCAAAACGTGCTGCTTTACGCATCAGTTCGGTTTGAATGGTCAAAGACAAAGTGGTCTTTTCGCCTTTCAGTCGCATCATCAGGGACTGGTTGCCACCCGGTAATGGACGACGGATATGGTCTTCATAGCTTTGAATCTTAAAGCTATGGGTCAGAATCTCTGCCAGTCGGTCACAATCGGCAATGCTCTGTAAAATAATTTCAAAAGCATGGCTGTGAGTTAATTCTTGTAGATCGATGTCATTTTTAACGAAGTGGCGCAGTAGCTCAATATTGTTGTTTTTCTTCTTAATCCGGCCTTGAATGGCATTCTGTTGCAGCAGTTCGGTCAGGTTCTTTTCCCACTTGGCCTGATATTCACAGCGTTTTGGCTTGGTTTCCAGTAGGGCGGCCTGCACATTGTTATACATGTCCAGATCTAGATTCTGATAACAAAGATGTTCCAGATTATCCGCCATTTCATTCATGCCGACAATACGTGCCATTGGAACAAAAATTTCAAAAGTTTCGCGGGCAATACGTGCCCGTTTGTCTGGACGTAGTGCATCCAAAGTGGTCATATTGTGATAACGGTCGGCCAGTTTCACAATAATGACACGTGGATCCTGTAAGGTGGCTTGCAGAATTTTTCGGAAAGAAGCCGCTTTATTATATTCTTTATCGCTAGAATGACTTAGTTTGGTGACACCATCGACCAGTTCAGCGACGGTAAAACCAAAAATCTTGCTAATATCATTTTTGTTAAATTCGGTATCTTCAATCACATCATGCAGCAGGGCAGCCATTAAAGTTTCAGTGTCCAAACGCATATGCGCCAAGATACAGCTGACCGCAATCGGATGTAGAATATAAGGTTCACCACTTTTGCGCACAATCCCATCATGCGCCATATCTGCATAATCACAGGCCGCAAGCACACGTTCGACATCGCTTTCACTTAAATACGCATCGATAATGAGCTCTAACTGCTGCTTGGCTTGACTGACCTGTGGGCCTGGCATAAAACACCTTTTCAACTGAATTTTTTACAAATAAAACCTGAAAGCGCTTTAGAAATGTGAATTTCCTGGTTTGATGGTTTTTGGCTGCTAGCGAGCAGAAAACCAATACAAACTTGATAGCTAACCCTTATGTTATAACCGTTCTGGCATAAATATAAAAGTCACATAACAAAAAAAGCCTAGTTTAGAACTAGGCTTTTTGAGTGACGATCTCTTACTGGAAAGAAAAACCGTCTAAGTTTAGATTATTTGCAGAAAGTGCAAGATCCAGACTTGATGTTTGATAGTCTTGATCACGTTGTTTCAAAATGTCTTTTGATACATGACCTGAAGCGATTTCACGTAAAGCAACAACAGTCGGTTTGTCATTGTCCCATTCTACAGTTGGTTCAATACCTTGACGTGCCAATTGACGCGCGCGCTTGCTTGCCACTAGTACAAGCTCAAAGCGGTTGTCTACATGGTCTAAACAATCTTCAACGGTGACGCGTGCCATAAGAATTCTCGTTTGAATAATAAATTTTAACAGACTGCTCAGTATAAAAGGCTTTGTCTATAGACTCAAGTTTTAATCACTGTTCAGTCGGTGTAATCAGTTTTTGAATCAGTTTTTCATGACGGTTGGCTTGCTGGCTAAGTACCAGACGATTGGCAATAATCACCGCTTCCAAGTCATGCAGCGCCTTATTAAAGTCGTCATTAATAATGATATAGTCAAAGTTGCTATATTGTTGCATATCTTCTACCGCGCAGCTCAGACGGTGTTCAATCACATCCACAGCATCAGTACCACGGTTAGACAGGCGTTCACGTAGATCAAACTGGCTTGGTGGCAAGATAAAAATTTGTTTAGATTCAGGAAAAAGTCGACGAACCTGCTGTGCACCTTGCCAGTCAATTTCCAGTAGCACATCATGACCTTTAGCCAGTTGCTCTTTGACTGTGGCTTGTGCGGTCCCGTAGTAATTACCAAATACTTCGGCGTATTCGATAAAACCACCTTCATTGACCAGATTTAAAAAATCTTCTTTATTAGAGAAATGGTAGTGCACGCCATCGAGTTCGCCAGGTCGTTGACCGCGTGTAGTGTGTGACACAGAAACGTGAAGATTGTTGACACGCTCAAGTAGGGCTTTAACAAGGGATGTTTTGCCTGTTCCAGACGCTGCAGAAACGACAAACAAGAGACCCGACATGATATTTTTCCTGATATGATAAAATATCTTCTCTATTTTAGAGTAGAGCGGCTTTAAACTAAATAGTTGTCAGTCGATTGTTTACATTTATTTCAATTGAACCGCTAAAAATGGTATGAGTATTGAGGATTCTATGGAAATTGTTTTAGCCAACCCACGTGGTTTTTGTGCTGGTGTAGATCGTGCCATTGCGATCGTGAACCGTGCCCTAGAATGCTTTAACCCCCCAATTTATGTGCGGCATGAAGTGGTGCATAACAAATTTGTGGTCGATGACTTACGTCAGCGTGGTGCAATTTTTGTCGATGAACTCGACGAAGTTCCTGACGATAATATCGTGATTTTTAGCGCGCATGGTGTTTCCAAGGCGGTACAACAAGAAGCTGAACGTCGTGGTTTAAAGGTTTTTGATGCGACTTGTCCATTGGTGACTAAGGTGCACATTGAGGTGACTAAATATGCTCGTGAAGGTGTAGAAGCGATCCTGATTGGTCATGAAGGCCATCCGGAAGTTGAAGGCACCATGGGGCAATATGACAAAAAAAATGGTGGTGAGATTTATCTGGTTGAAGATGAAGAAGATGTCGCCGCTTTAACGGTACGCAATCCTGAAAAAGTCGCTTTTGTCACGCAAACCACTTTATCTATTGACGATACGGCGAAAGTGATTGATGCCTTACGTCAAAAATTCCCAATGATCCAAGGTCCGCGTAAAGATGATATTTGCTATGCTACGCAAAACCGTCAGGATGCAGTACGGGATCTGGCTGAACGTTGTGATGTAGTCTTAGTTGTGGGTTCACCAAATTCATCTAACTCAAACCGTTTGCGTGAACTGGCGGAACGTATGGGGAAGGCGGCTTATCTGGTTGATAATGCCGATGAGCTCAAGCAGGAATGGTTTGCAGAAAATGCCCAGATTGGGGTAACAGCAGGCGCATCTGCACCTGAAATCCTGATTAAACAAGTTATTCAGCGTTTACAGGATTGGGGTGCACAAGCACCGCACGAATTAGATGGAAGAGAAGAGAATATTACTTTTAGCTTACCGAAAGAATTGCGTATTCCAGTCACTCAAGCTTAAGATGTGACGCACTTATCACCTGATTTATAATTTTTTTAAAACAGATAACTGCTTTTTGCGGTTATCTGTTTTTTTATGCCCTTTATCTGCTCTGTGTAGGTTTTGTAAAATTTATAGATATTATTTTTAATAGGGGGAAAGTTTTGGAGCTGGGGGGAGAGTGTGCAAAAGAATAAAGGTTTTACGTTAATTGAGCTGATGGTCACTATTGCGGTATTGGTGATTGTTGCCATGATGGCAGCGCCCAATATGATGCAATTGGTATATAAGAAACAATTAGAGACAGAGGCAAGAGATTTGGCGATGACATTGTCAAATGTTCGAGGAACAGCCGTTTCACTTCGCAAAGATATTTCTTTAGAATTTAAGAATCAAGAAAATACTGGTGATAAGTTCTATTGGGATACGACAAGGTCAACTGTACATGTGCTTGCTAAAGGATTGCCAGAAGGGATTACTTTTACACCAACAGGTTTGGCGAAAAAACGCACAACAGCAATTCGTAAATTAGTTAATAACCCAGGGTATAAAGCGGATTTGCCAGAGATGGTCCCATTTGTTTGAACAACTAAAAGCTTATTTATAAGTGATATTCTGCTCTAGTTAAGCTACCTTATTTTGTTGTGGTAGCTGGTCATAGTAAAACTCATCTGGAGTCATTTTGTCCAGACTCGAATGAGGTCGTTTCAAATTATAAAATTCAAAATATGCATTTAATTGCTTTTTCGCATCAAAAACATTGCTGTAGGCTTTGAGATAAACCTCCTCCTATTTAACGATCCGCCATAATCGTTCAATCATCACATTATCAACCCAACGACCTTTACCATCCATGCTGATTTGGATGTCATTTGATTTTAACACTTCAATAAATGCATCACTGGTAAATTGACTGCCTTGGTCTGTGTTAAAGATTTCAGGTCGGCCATATTTTTCAATAGCTTCATTTAATGTTTCTATACAAAATGCAACCTCCATACTAATCGATACGCTATGGGCAAGCACCTTACGGCTGTGCCAATCAATCACAGCACATAAGTAGACAAAGCCTTTTGCCATAGGGATATACGTTATATCCGTTGCCCACACTTGATTACTCCGTTGAATATTCAATCCTTTGAGCAGATATGGATATTTACGATGAGCTTGATTGGCCTGACTTAGATTTGGTTTACGATATAACGCATTAATGCCCATTTTCTTCATTAAAGTACGTGTATGACGTCGTCCTATATGATGTCCTTGACGGTTCAATAAATCACGCATCATACGGCTACCTGCGAAAGGGTATTGCATATGTAATTCATCAATACAGCGCATCAGCTTCAGATCTGATGCACTCACAGGTTTTGGGCGATAGTAATAACAACCACGAGAGACTTTCAGTAGCTTAGCTTGCTTAGATACTGAAATCTGAAGTGAGTCGTCGATTAACTTTTGTGGTTGAAGCGGCCCAGTTTCTTCAACACACCTTCTAAAAAATCAATTTCTAATGCCTGCTCACCGATTTTTGCATGTAGTTTTTTAGATCAATGGGCGGTTCTGCTGGAGCTTTTGATTGATCGAAGGCTTGCGAGGAAGCTGAAAGCAATTGATTTTTCCAGTCGATAATTTGGTTTTGATGAACATCAAATTCAGCACTCAATTCAGCAAGTGTTTTTTCTGCTTTAATCGCAGCAAGTGCTACCTTAGCTTTAAAGTCATTTGAATGATTTCTTCTTGGTCTACGTGCCATAAAATACTCCATATATCGATGTTTATAACATCATTTGGGGAGCAAAATATCACTTATAGGAGTTGTTCAAATTTACGGAGCCATCTCTTTAAAGGTAAGGATTCACCTGTAACAACAGATACTTGTTCCGCTTGGTCTGATAAATAAATTCTAACTGTTGATAACCTAAAATTTGATCTTTCATTCAGGGCAAACTTCGCGTAAAATATTGCCCTCTATGAAAGGGGTTTGAAGTGTTCCGGTGGTCGGCACATGAATAATCCGTAAAAACTATAAGGTTCTATCATGGTTGTTATTCGTCTTGCACGCGGTGGTGCTAAAAAACGTCCGTTCTATCAAATCATTGTGACTGATAGCCGTAATGCACGTGATGGTCGTTTCATCGAACGTATCGGTTTTTTCAACCCTACAGCTCAAGGTAAAGCAGAAAAACTTCGTTTAGATGCTGACCGTTTTGCTCACTGGGTTTCACAAGGTGCTCAACCTTCTGATCGTGTTGCTTCTTTAGCTGCTCAAGCTAAGAAAGCTGCAGTTGCTGCATAATTTTTATATAAATTAGGTAGTAGCTTGCCCATGACACCAACACAGAATGTTCCCGAAGATCGTATTCAGATTGGACAGTTGCGTTCAGCATATGGATTAAATGGGTGGCTCTGGGTCTATTCCAATACAGAACCTATGAGCAACATATTTGACTATCTGCCTTGGTACATTGAGACCAAAGCAGGTTGGCAAACTGTCGATGTAAAACGTTGGAAACCACATGGTAAAGGCCTGGTTGTTTCGCTAAAAGGTGTGAGTGATCGCACTGGTGCAGACGAACTGGTTGGCTCCAATGTCTGGATCTCTAAATCGCAACTGCCTCAAGCAGGCGTAGATGAGTATTATTGGTCTGATTTAAAAGGTCTAACGGTGTTAGGTCTGGACGATGAAGAACAAGAAGTCAATCTGGGTCAAATTTTTGAGCTGTTTGAAACAGGCGCTAACGATGTGATGGTGGTTCGCGCAACTGCCGACAGCATCGATGGCGAAGAGCGAATGATCCCATGGCATAAAGATGTGGTGCAACGCGTTGATCTTGAAGCTGGTCGTATCTACGTCAATTGGGGCGTAGACTACTAAGAATTTTTCGGAAATACGGGAGTCTGCGATGTTTTTTGCAGTCATTACGCTTTTTCCTGAAATGTTTGAAGCGATTACAGCCTATGGGATTAGCGGGCGCGCAGCAAAACGTGAGTTGATGCAAATTCATTGCATCAATCCTCGCGATTATGCGACGGGTAACTATAAACGGGTGGATGAACGTCCATTCGGTGGTGGTCCGGGCATGGTGATGATGGCTGAGCCTCTGGCAAAAGCAATCCAGCATGCCAAAGAGCTTGCAACGCAAGCGGGTGCAGTTCAGGTTCCTGTGGTGTATATGTCACCGCAAGGAAAGACCTTAAACGAAACTGCGGTACAGGAATTTGTTAAATACGACGGAATCATTGTACTGTGCGGACGTTATGAAGGGGTCGATGAACGTTTGATCCAGCAATATGTTGATCAGGAATGGTCAATTGGAGATTACGTCTTGTCGGGTGGTGAACTTCCTGCGATGGTTTTATTGGACAGTATTATCCGGAGGCTTCCGGGTGCGATGTCTGATGAACAATCACACGTGCAAGACTCATTTGTGGATGGTCTATTGGACTGCCCACAATATACCAAGCCAGATCATTTTGAAGGATTGGATGTACCTGAGATATTAAAATCAGGTCATCATGCAAATATTGAAAAATGGCGGTTTTTGCAGCGATATCAGCGTACACTTGAACGCCGCCCAGAGTTGGTGGAAAAAGTCGAGCTGACCAAGCAGCAGAAAAAATGGCTAAAAGATTTGTAAGATATTGATGAGTGATCATTTCTGTCTTCAAGCAAGTACTTAAAATGATTTAAGTATTCTTTAATAGGCTCTTATGGTTGAGATGGTCAACTATAAAGGGAAAGATAATCGGGTGTATGCGCTTTAGCCTCTATACCCAGCGATGATCAGACCTCTTCTGACTCGCACATATTGGAGATACCCTATGAGCGGTAAGCATCCTTTAGTTCAAGTAATTGAAAACGCACAATTGAAACAAGACATCCCTGCTTTTGCACCAGGTGATACAGTTATTGTTTCTGTAAAAGTTAAAGAGGGCGACCGTGAGCGTCTTCAGGCTTTTGAAGGTGTTGTAATTGCTAAGAAAAACCGTGGTTTGAACTCTGCGTTCACAGTACGTAAAATTTCTAGCGGTGTTGGTGTTGAGCGTGTATTCCAAACTCACTCTCCAATCGTTGCTAAAGTTGAAGTGAAACGTCGTGGTGATGTTCGTCGCGCTAAACTTTACTACCTACGCGAATTATCTGGTAAAGCTGCACGTATCCGTGAAAAATTACCAGCTCGTAAAGTTAAAGCTTAATTTTAAGTTTTATACGAGTGAAAAAAATGCGCCTTTGGGCGCATTTTTTATGCCTGGCTATTTTTATAAGAATCATAAACCTTGCAGTTTTAAGCGGTTGGCATGCTGACGATAGGCAGCAACTGGATCAGGCGCAAAGGTACCTTTAATGCCAAACAACAAGTTGATTTCATCCAGATGATTCCATGGATAATCATCACGAATCGTTTTACCAAATTTGGCACTACACACCGACACGATTCCATCATTCGCGCCAGCCTTACTCGCAGAAAGTAGATCCAAGGCTTTCATGGCTGCATCACTGACATCTAGGGGATTGGTGACAGGTTGATTGCCCATCATTGAATACAGTGCAATCCCTTGGTCTTTATATTTGCCCTCACCGCATGGACTCAGCGAAAGCCCGAGTTTAAAACGCTGGTTAAATTCGGCTGTCCCTTCAATCGACGTGCTGTGTCCTGCTGCCAGAGCATTATGTGGGAAAGCTTGGCCATCTAAGCCTTGTGCCCACATGATGACGTTACCAAAACTGCTGATCAGGGTATTGAGCAATTCAGATGTTCCGGTCTGATTGGCAAGTCGCATAACATCAGAGGCGACAATCGTCCCTTGGTTGGCGCCGCCCACAGTCATCACTGAGGCTACATGTTGCGGCATCACCCCGGCTGCATAACGCACGCTATGTGCACCATGACTATGACCAATTAAATTCAATTTTTTTGCGCCGGTGATCGCCATGACTTCTTTCAGTTGCTCCACATATTGTTCACTTCTGATTTCGCTAGAATTGAAAGGTGAGATGCGGGTGGTAAAGGCAGTTGAACCATTACGGGCTAAATCAGGCAGAATTTGATACCAATAGTCCATGCCTAAGGCATCAAAACCAATGCGATTAAAGCCGACCATGCCATGTGCAAATACAATCGGGTATTGTGTTTTGGCATAATTGGACACAACAAATCTGGATTCTGCTTGCTGCAAATTGGAAGCCTGTACATATTGGCCCGTAAATAATACGCAGCATAAGATTATAAAATGCGTTCTAATTGTCATAAAGTTCCATTTTGGCGGTTTAAAAATTAAAAAATCCCTGCACATTGTGATGACAGGGATGAGATTGAATTACAGGCCTTGCAATTTGAGCCGGTTGGCATGCTGGCGATAAACATCGACTGGGTCTGGAGCAAAGATATTTTTTAACCCGAGGAATTGGTTCACTTCATCCAGATGGTTCCAGTTGTAGTTATCCCGAATTGTTTTACCGAATTTGGCACTACAGCGGGAGACCAGACCATCATTTTCCTTGCCACCATCAATGAGTAAAGCTGTAACTTTCAATGCTGAATCAGGATCGAGCGGGTTGGTGACTTGACCTACACCAGTGAATGAATAATGACGAATATCACCTTCTTTTTCCTTACCTTCACCGCAGGCGGTGGTTGGCATACCGAGCGGATATTTCTGGTTGAATTGAGCGGATCCTGCCAAGGTCAGGCTGCGACCACCGGCTAGAGAATCATGCGGGAAACTGTTCGGATCCAGCCCTTGTGCCCAGGTGATGGCCTTGGACACCAGGTTGATGCCACCGACTAAAGGCCCTTGTATCGGTGTGCCTTCTGCCTGAAGGATCAGGTCTGCCACCGGAGAGCCTTTATGCGGAGCACCGACTGAAGTCAGGGAAGCAACCAGGTCAGGTCTCGCACCTGCGACATAACGAATGGTCGGGCCACCATGCGAATGACCAATCAGATTGACTTTAGATGTGCCGGTAATCGCCAGAATTTCATTGACTTGCTCTAAAAGCTGTTCACCCCGAATTTCCGATGAGTTAAAAGGTGAGACACGTGTTGCCCAGACATTGCCGCCATTACGTGCCAGATCCGGTAAAATCTGATACCAGTAATCCAGTCCAAACTGGTCGGTACCGACCCGGATGAAACCCGCCATACCATGTGCGAACACAATCGGATATTGGGTCTTAGCATATTGTGAACTGGCTTTTGCTGTGATCTGACTGGCTTGGGTGGATGCCTGGGTGCTGAGGCATGTACCCGCCAGCAGTAGGCCGGTGATGAATACTCCGAATTTCATTATATTTTCCTCACTTTTGTTGTTTTAACAGGATGATCCTCATCCGGTTGCCTAAAGTTCCGCTCTGTAGCAGGGACTCAGTTTCCTAAGTTTTTTTAATTAACCTGAGTTCGACATAAAAAATAAATAAAAAAAAGCCTTAGCATCTGTAATATCTTGGTTACGAAGACAAAACATTTCAGAGCAAGGCTTTTTCATGGACTATATTACCGAATTATTTTGTATCTTGGATGATTTCTGCAAAAAGTTTAATGAATCTTTAGAGAAAGCTCTAATTTCTGATCAAAAAACAACAATGAAAAAGTCAGCTTTAAGCTTGTCTGAAGTCATGACCATTGTCATTTTATTTCATAAATCCGGGTTTAGATTTTTCAAATATTTTTATTGTCATATGATCATCCCATTTTGGAAATCAGCTTTTCCCAAGCTTCTTAGTTACAATCGTTTTATTGAAATTATGCCGCGTTGTTTGCAAGCTTTGAGTAGTTTCTTCCATCAAGTTAAAGGAGAAGATACCGGAATTTGTATTATTGATTCGACTAAATTGGTCGTTTGCCATAATCTTAGAATTAAAAGACATCGTGTATTTAAAGGCTTAGCTGGTCGTGGTAAAAGTAGCACAGGTTGGTTTTATGGATTTAAAGTCCATATTGTTATCAACAACTTGGGTGAAATTATTAATCTCAAGATTACATCGGGAAGTGTTCATGATGTTGCTGTACTTGAATCTTTAACCCAAGAGTTAAAAGGTATTTTACTGGGCGATAAAGGCTATCTGAGTAAAGCAAAAACTGAAGCTTTAGCAGCAAGGGGGCTCAGACTATTAACCCCGTCACGCAAGAATATGAAAAATAAACCCATCCAAACTGAAGAAGAAAAACAATTGCTTTGCAGAAGAGGATTGATCGAAACAGTGAATGATCAGTTAAAAAACTTACATCAAATTGACCATTCACGTCATCGTTCGGTGAATAACTTTATGGTGAATATTATGGCTGCTATAGTGGCTTATTGCTTAAATCCAAATAAGCCAACTTTCCAAAACTTGCTAAAAAGCTAAAATATTTCATCGAACTCAGGTTAATTAATAAAGATGATCTATTTATAAAGATGAGCGATTTATAAGCCTTGTAGTTTGAGCCGGTTGGCATGTTGGCGATAGAGTGCGATCGGATCCTGCGCGAAACGGCCCAAAATACCAAAAAACTGGTTTACTTCATCAAAATGATTGTGGGCATAATCCTGACGAATGATTTGGCCATAACGTCCGCTACACAGCGGCAGAGCACCATCATTGGCTTCTCCTTTCAAGAAACTGCCACCTAAAGTCACGACTGTAGATTCAATCGCATCCAGCGGATTGGTTGTCTGCCGGTTGCCCATCCAGGAATAGTGGTAAATTCCATTTGGCGTGAGTTTACTGCCCTGAGACTGACAGTTTTTGGGAATAGCAGAGGAGCCATATTTCATATTGAAAGCCTGAATCGCCTCTGAGTTCATGGCTTGCAGTGCCTCGATCATACTGACCGGATACTGGTTGCCTGTAACCAGATTCATGCTGTGGCCCAGAATCGTACCGATGGCATGAATAAAAGGTTCAAGCAGGGGTGTCTTGCTGGCATTGACAAAAACTGGTGTGCCTTGCATGGCGCCCGCAATGGCGGTTAAAGAGGCAGCTTTATACGGTGCAACGCCCTCGATATATTGAATCGTTGGGCCACCTTGGCTATGCCCAATCAGATTGACTTTCTTATGGCCTGTCAGTGCCAGTACTTCATCAATTTGCATCAAGAGCTGTTCGCCACGCAGTTCATTGGATGCGACGGCAGACAATTCGGCAGAAAATACCCGTGCACCATGCCGACTCAGGTCTTGGGGAATCTGATACCAGTAATCCAAACCGATGCGATCCGTTCCAATCCGGTTAAAACCCAGGCCAAAACCATGGACAAAGACCATCGGATATTTTGTCTTGGCATAACTTGAGAGGACAAAATTGCTTTTATATTGCTGTAATGCCGAGGCTTGCACAGGGCCAGTCCATATGGAAACCAGCAGTAAAAGGTTCAAGTGATACATCATTTTTTTCATTGCAGCTTCCCGATCACGGATAGGTCAAATAAAAAAGAAGCAGAAAAAAAGCCTATATTTCAGCTGAAATATAGGCACTCTGGGGTTATAAACCTTCTAATTTTAGTCGGTTGGCATGCTGGCGGTAGAGGGCGACCGGATCTGGTGCAAACACGCCTTTCAGACCAAACATCATATTGGCGAGGTCCGTATGATTGAGTTTGTACTGGTCATGAATGACCTTGCCCATGAAAGCGCTACAACGTGACACCATGCCATCATTGTCTTTACTGCCATAAGATAAAGGGCCGAGCTGCATCAGGACCGTATCAATATCCAGAGCATTGGTGGCTTGGGCCACACCCGTCCATGAATAATAATGAATACCTTTACTGTCTTTCTGCTTTAAATTTTTATTACAGTTTTCTGTGGACGCCAATACACCATCTTTGATGACCTGCTGCGCCACTGTAGCATTAAAAGTATTTGAGCCGGTCTGGGTCAGGGATTTCATGGAAGCATCAAAATCAATTTCCAGTTCAGGTTTAAACTGGCCCAGTGCAATCAATGGACCAATAATATAATCACCTAAAATGTTAAAGGCAGTACGGGTCAGGCGATTATTTTGAATATCATCTGCCACTTTGGAGCCATGGTAGGTTCCTGCAACGCCAGTGATAGACGAAATATACTGCGGCTGGGTCGCTGCGACATACAGTACTGTCGGTCCGCCATGAGAGTGACCAATCAAATTCAGTTTTTGCTTGCCGGTAATTGCCAGAACCTCTTCAACCTGTTGAACCAGTTGTTCACCGCGATGCGCCGTTGTATTTGCCGGAGACAATTGTGCCGCAAAGACGGTAGAGCCATTACGTGCCATATCTGGCAGAATCTGATACCAGTAATCCAGCCCGATACTATCAGTGCCAATGCGTGACCAGCCTAGCCAGCCATGCACCATCAAGATCGGATATTTGGTCTTGGCATAGTCAGACCGGGTCTTTTCGATGACTTGTGTTGCACTCGCCGCAGCCTGAGTATGTGCAGAAAAACTGAATCCCAGAGTTGTCGCTAAAGCCACAGTCAGTAACTGGGCTATCTTGCTGAAAGTATGCATAGCTGTCCCTTTTTAATTTTATCGTTATTCAAGCAATCATTGCTTTTTGTAGAGTGTTGCAAACCACAAAATCAGACGATGAAAATACAGGTCCGGCTTTCAGTGGCTAAGCAAATTTTCTTTTTAAAAGGGGTATTTTTTCATTTCAAAGCGTTTAAACCATGTCATTTGGGGACATGCAGGACGGGAGGGGTTTACATTGTAAATATATGTTTTATCTACACATGTATTTAAATAAAAAGTCTTTGAAATAATTAAAATTTGTCTAAGTTATTTTGTGTAAATACGAAATATTTTGAAACAACTATAAAAGATCATTTTGAGAAAAAATATAAAGTTAGCAAAAGGGCATTTATAAAAAAGCCATCAACAGGTGATGGCTTTTGGGCTTAGTCAGCAAAGGGCAGCTTGGCTCCCTGATCATGAACCTGTTCAAAGGTTTCTACCCGGAGTTGTTCTTGCGGTGTATTAAAATGTTTACTGCGAAGCTGGGCAATGGCTTGCTGTTTGGCGGTATCTGACATGCCGGACTGGGTAATCTGATCCCGTTCATCTAAATAGCCCGTCACCCGGTTTTTCCAGTCGCTGCGTTGTACATCCAGTTGTTCCAGACGCTGTGTGGCTTCAGGGCCGACTAGATTAATCCGCATCTGCCGGATTTCATCGCTGGAACCGCCACGAGCCTTAATATTAGCGGTTAGTTTGCGCAGATCTTCCAGTTTATTCAGTTGTTCCAGATTTTCCTGCCAGTCCTGTGGGAGCTGTTGAAACAGTGCTTTGAGCTTTTGGGCTTTTTCAGTCTCAGTCAAGCTTTTGTCTGCCAATACGCTCATCCGGTCCAGGGTATATTCATGATAGGCATCTTCTGTGCCAAACAAGCCTTCAATTTCATACTTGGAAAAGTACTGCTGGCGCAAATACTGGGTACTGTTATAGATGCTACGATAATAGGCAGGATATTCCTGATTCAGCCCAGTCGGTGCAGTGAGCTGGCCCAAACCCTGACGATACTGGATATAACGATCCCATAAATCCAGAATTTGCGAGAGTGCTGGTTCTTTATGATTCTGGCGAATATAGGCTTTAAAATCCTGCTGGATCTGCTGCAGATTTTTTTCGCCAAACTGAGTAATAAAATATTCAAAACAGTTGCGGGTCTGTTCATTCACGATCAGACGGTTGCTGGCATCTAACTGCATCTGACAATTAATTTCGGTATCTTGCTGGCTGGCACTGGGGAAGGCTGCATTGGCAGGGCCATTGACCAAGAGTGCGGTTTGCTCTGCCTGAGTTTCAGTAAAAGGTGTTTTTGTCCCGGTATCCGCCTGGTTATTTTCTTTTGGAGACAGCCATAAGATCAGCGTGAGAATGCACAGCACCAGCAACGCCAGAATGATCCATATTTTATATTTCTGCATATCCTATGCACCTATTTTCTCGTTGTTTCATTATTTTTAGATGTTCAAGCTTTTAGATATTAAAGCCGGCTCAATATGCCATAAAAATCATTAGAGACTATAGAAAAGTTGTAAATCATCTCGCAGGGTTTTACCATGGCGCCAATTTATAAAATGTCTGATTTTTTGCCATGAAAGCATCATCTCCTAAAATTCAGCGTCGTCATCTTAGTGGTGTCTTCCTGCTTAATAAGCCTTTGGGTATCAGCTCTAATGCCGCATTGCAAAGAGTCCGCTGGTTGTACCGTGCACAAAAAGCCGGCCATACCGGTGCGCTGGATCCGCTGGCATCCGGTTTATTGCCCGTGTGTTTGGGGGAGGCGACCAAGTTTTCGCATTATTTATTAGATTCGGTCAAGCGTTATCAGACGACCGTATTTTTGGGGCATAGTACCACCACGGGCGATGTCGAAGGTGAGGTGCTTCTGGAAAAAGCGGTTCCTGAACTCTCGGAAGCCTTGATTCAGGACACATTGGCACAGTTTATCGGGGATATCCAGCAAGTGCCGCCGATGTATTCTGCCTTGAAAAAAGAAGGCCGTCCTTTATACGAACTGGCGCGCAAAGGTATCGAGATTGAACGTGAAGCGCGTCCAATTACGATTTTAGCGATTGAGTTTTTGTCCTTTACGGAGAACAGTATTACGCTGGATATTACCTGTTCTAAAGGCACTTATATCCGGGTTTTAGGTGAAGATATTGCCAAAGCGCTGGGAACTTATGGCCATCTGACTTATCTGCACCGCATCAAAACCGGCCATTTTGATTTGATTCCAAGTTATACCATTGAATATCTGGAAAGCCTGAGCGAAGCAGAGCGCGATGAACTGTTATTGCCGGCCTATGCACCGGTTGATCATTTTCCAAAAGTGCAGGTACCCGAAAGTCGTGCAGAATATTTTAGCCGCGGCATGGAAAGCAATATCGAACATGAAGCAGCTGAACAGGTGCTGGTTTTTGATGGTGAGAAATGTCTGGGGCTGGCAGAAATCACCGACAAAAAACGTCTGGTGCCCAAACGCGTCCTGAACCTCTAATCGAGTCAATATATGGAAATTGAGATCATCATCAGTCTGGTTGTCTTTGCATTTTTTGCAGGGGCGATTGATGCTGCCGTAGGCGGTGGTGGTCTGATCCAGATTCCGGCAATTATGGGGAGTTTACCGCATCTACAGCCTGCTACGTTCTTTGGTACCAATAAATTCGCTTCCATTTGTGGCACCGCTTCTGCGGCATTTTCCTATCTGTGTCAGGTGAAACTGCCTTGGCTGCTCTTGGGCGTGATTGCACTGTGTAGTTTTGTCAGCTCTTTTATTGGTGCAGCCAGCGTTACGCTAATTCCAGTCGAGATTCTTAAGCCTTTTGTGCTGGTCATGTTGATCGTGATCGCCATCTATCTTTAGTGTGAAAGAGGGTGGTGTTTCAAAAAGTATGCTGAAAAAAACAATATGGCTTTTGATAAAATAGAGGTATGAAAATAACGCTACAAATCAAATGTCCTACCTGTCTAAGTAACAATATAAAGAGAAATGGCATCAAAGTAGATGGGAAACAAAACCATCAGTGCAAAGATTGCAAACGTCAGTTTATTGGTGATCATGCATTAAGCTATCAAGGGTGTAACTCAGGTATTACCGGCAAGATATTACATTTGATGGTCAGAGGAAGCGGTGTTAGAGATATTGCTGAAGTCGAGCGTATCAGCATTGGCAAGGTATTACGAACCTTAAGTGAATCGATCTATCAGATTCAGCCTAAACAAAGCCACTACGAATGTCTTGAAGTCGATGAACTTTGGACTTTTGTAGGGAATAAGCAAAATAAACAATGGCTTATTTATGCCTACCATCGAGAATCTGGAGAAATTGTTGCTTATGTTTGGGGTAAGCGGGATTTAGCAACGGTTCAACGTCTTAAAGCTAGACTTAAAAAGCTTGGGGTTCAATATGCTCGAATTGCGAGTGATCATTGGGATAGTTTTATCACAGCATTTCAATGTTGCAAGCAAGTGATTGGTAAGTTTTTTACCGTCGGTATTGAAGGTAACAATTGTAGAATTCGTCATCGAATCAGGCGTGGATTTAGGAGAAGTTGCAACTTTTCTAAAAAGCTCGAAAATCATTTTAAAGCCTTTGATTTGACTTTCTTTTACCTTAATAACGGATTTGTTTAACGCCAGCATACTTTTTGAAACACCACCTGAAAGAGGACTCCACCCAACATTAGGGTGGAGGTGAATTTCACGACTTTTTTTTGGTGTTTTTTTAGTGCAATATGATAGAATAATTTACATTAAGTTTCTGTATCTAAATAGATTTAAGGCGAAATGAAGATCAACAAAGCGTACAAATTTAGGCTTGAGCCTAATGCGGAACAAGAGCTTGTTTTAAACAAGTTGCTTGGCTCTGCACGTTTTGTTTGGAATCAAATTTTAGCTGTATCATTTGAGATGCTTGCTAAAAATGAGCGAATCAACAAAGTTAATTTAGTCAATAAAATTCCTGAATTACGCAAAAAACCTGAATGTGCTTTTTTAGAAAAAAGCTCTAATGGTGTTTCACTCCAACAAAAAGTCCGTGATCTTGGTGATGCTTGGGCTAAATTTTTTGATAAAAAAGAACAAGCTAAGTTAAAGCAAAAACCATTTAAGCCTAAAAAACCAAGATTCTTTAAATTGACCGATGGCAGTGAAATTCAGCTTAGACCACTCATGCCACGATTTAAAAAGAAATCTGATGGTTATGATTCAATTCGCATTGTTCAATTTGGCAGATATTGTTGGGTTAAAGGTAATCAGGTTAAGTTGCCTAATGACATTGGCGTTGTGAAATTCAGAAAATCACAAGAGATTCTTGGTGAAATCAAGAATGTCACAATCTCAAAGCATGTTGGAAAGTGGTATATCTCTTTCGGTGTTGAAAGCACAATAGATGCACCGATTCACCCATCCAAATCAGCCATTGGTGTTGATCTAGGTGTTAAAAAATTAATTACAACATCTAGTGGTCAGGTGTTCGACCCGATCAATAGTTTTAAAGCTAATCAAGTTAAATTAGCTAGGCTTCAACGCAAGTTGAAGAAGAAAACCAAGTTCAGCCAAAATTGGAAAAAGCTCAATTTAAAGATCAATAAACTACACCATCATATTGCCAATATTCGGCATGACTACTTGCATAAAGTCACTACAACTCTCAGCAAAAACCACGCAATGATCGTAGTTGAGGACTTAAAAGTAGCCAATATGTCGAAGTCAGCAAAAGGTACAATCGAGAACAAAGGAAAGAATGTGAAAGCCAAGTCAGGCTTGAACAAATCAATTCTTGATCAAGGTTGGTCAATGCTTGTCAAAATATTGGAGTATAAGCAACAATGGCGAGGTGGTTTACTCGTTAAAGTTGACCCTAGATATACAAGTCAAACTTGTAGCTCATGCGGTCATGTAGCGAAAGAGAATAGACAAACTCAATCTAAATTTGAGTGTGTTGAATGTGGCTTTAGCGAGAATGCGGATATTAACGCTTCTCGCAACATTTTAGCGGCAGGACATGCCGTTTTGTCTGTGGAGGGGCGATGCGGTAAAGGTCGCCCTGTGAAGCAGAAAGCAAGTGAAATCCGTGAGGAAGTCACCTAAGAGCTTTTGCTTTTAGAATCCCCCCACTTGAGGTAAAATGAAAGTGAGGGGAGTATGTCAAACCTTGATGAAAAAACAGTTCGGCCAGGTGCATACCGAACAAAAACTGAATCGGAAAATGCTGATTCTGGCCGCTTTGGGCAGTCTGGCGATAGGCTTTTATGATGGTATCTTTGGTCCGGGCACCGGTAGTTTCTTTATTTTCTTTTTTATTCGCTATTTGAGCGTCGACTTCCTGCATGCATCGGCCTTATCGAAAATTGCCAATTTCACTACCAACCTGGCCGCCTTAAGCTTTTTTATTCCTAGTGGCAATGTGCTGTTTATGGTCGGGACAATGATGGCGGTAGCCAATATTTGTGGTTCCTTGGTCGGGGTGCGTTTGGCATTTAAATATGGCAGTGGCTTTATCCGGATTTTATTCCTGATTCTGGTCAGTCTGCTGATTTGCCGGATGGCATACCAGATGTTTTTTTAGATATAAACCCGATGTAAATCATTCTCGATATTAAAGTTTCTTAACAAATCACTTTATAAACTGGGTCTGAACCTGTTCTGAAAATCTTCTAGAATCAATGATATTAAAAATAAAACAATCGGAGAAATATCGGAATGACGACTATTTTTGAAGCATTAAGAGAGAGTCATGAGATTCAGCGTGATCTTGCAGAAAAACTATTACAGACTTCCGGGGATACAGCAGAACGCCGCGAGCTGTTCAAGCAACTCAAAAATGAATTATTTGCCCATGAGGCTGCGGAAGACCGTTATTTTTATATCCCCTTGATGATGACCGATTCAGGCCTGAATATTACCCGCCATGCCTTGGCCGAACATCATGAAATGGACGAAATGATTGAGGAATTAACTGCAACTGAATTGAGTAATCCGGGCTGGATTGCCATGGCCAAAAAACTTTCCGAAAAGGTGCATCATCACTTAAAAGAAGAGGAACATGGTTTCTTTCAGCAAGCTGGTAAAATTCTGGGAGAAGAGCAAAAGACCGCTTTAGCAGTGCAGTACAAGAATGAATACCAGCATTATAAAGACATGAAAAAAGATATGCTGGTACAAAGCTAAGCTTTAAATTCAAGTCGAATAAATAAAAAAGATGCCTGTAGTGCCATCTTTTTTATGCCAATTTACCTACCTTCTATATTTTGCTTTCAAAGCAAGTAAAAACACAGAATGGATAGGATATTTAATTAGTTATTCAAATTCCAATAAGCCTTTTAGGCATTCTTTTCTGCCGATCCTTGACGGGCGGCACGTACGGTCACACCGACAGAGGCCAGCATGATACAGACTAATGCTACCGTCTGAAGATACGTAATTTTCTCCCCCAATAGCATAAAACCGGTCAGTGCTGCCAAAGCTGGTGACAGGCTGGAGAGGGTGCCATAGCTGGTCTTGTTTAAATGCTGCAAAGCTTTTAAGTCCAGCGCATAGGGAATCGCTGTGGCCAGAACCGCAATGACAACGGCTTTACCCCAATGTTGCGTATCAATCAATGCGGGCGCATTGTTATAGAGCCCAATCGGAAGCAGACACAGGGCTGAAATGCTAATCGCAATAGTCAGTGCATGCATACCGATATTTTGCTGAACCACACGTTGCCCAAAGAAAATATACAGTGCCCAGCATAAACCCGCACCTAAAGCACAGGCGGCGCCGAGCAGGTCGAAATTACTGCTATTGGCCTGTCCCCATGGCACCATCAGTGCGATGCCTAAAATGGCCATTAATACCCAAATATAGTCACTACGATGTTTAATCGAAATGAGGGCTAGGCCGAGCGGACCAATAAATTCTAGTCCTACCGCAATTCCCTGCGGTAATCTTCCGAGGGACAGGTAGAATAAAATATTCATGACCCCTAAAGCGGCGCTATAGCAGAGCAAATCCCGCCATTTCAAAAAAGGCAAACGGGAAATAATTTTCCAGGAACGGAACATTACCCCAACAATAATTGCTGCAAAGCACAGCCTTAAAATGGTCACAGTAATCGGATCCAGCACACTAAACAGCTGTTTGGCAAAAGATGCACTAATCTGGTAGGAGGTCATGGATAATACCATGAACAATACAGCAAGGAGTTGGGCGTTTGGCATGGAAGCAGCTTCTACCCAGAGCGGGTGAAAATGAGAAATAGGAGGAAATGAAATTATAGCAAACTGGTTAATTTTTAATGAGTAGGGCAAGGAAATATTTTGCCGAGGCGAACTTAAATTTTGATTCAATCAAGTTAAGTTTTGGTCCGATCAAATACCTAAAGATTTTAAATTCAAAGTTAATCTTCTATGTAATTGCGGTTACAAATTAATCAATTTTTAAATTGATCTTATTTTTATATTTATTAAAATATCTTAGACCCCGTGATTCGGGTTAGCTTTAAAATAACAATGAAAACACCTTGGATTCCGTGTTTATGGACAGAATTAAAATAACAATATCAAATAATTAAGGTAGATAATAATGAAATTAAGAATACTTTCTTGCGCCATTTTCAGCTGCATGCTGGCAGCATGTGGTGGTGGCTCCGATAGTTCTGATAATAATGAACCAGTCACTAGTCAACCGGCACCGACCAATCCTGGAACCCCGGGTGATGGAGCATCAGACACCATTTCTGAATTCTATAACTATCAATTCAACTTACCGAATATTGATGGATCAGAGATGGAATCGCAAAAACTTCTATTAGCCAGTCATAAAAATAAAATTACTGACGGCATATTATATGCGGATAATAACAGCGCTGTTGATACTGAATACGATCTTGAAGAAGATATGGTCTTCTCAACTTATGTCACAACAAAAGGGGTGTTCCCTGCAGATCGCACCCGTACAGCATTAGGTTATAAGCTGGAAAAAATATTAGAAAATACGACGACTCAATTTAAAAGTCGTCCTGTGACGATACCTGAGAACAATATCAGCAATCATCGACACATAGCGTGGTATGACCTGTCTGGTAAAGCATTAACTGAACGTACCAATATTGCTGTGGTGAAAATGTATGATGATCCCGCGACCAGAGTGTTGTGTTCTTTAACAGTGATAATACGACAGCTGAGCGTAAATACTATAATGAGTTTGCAACCAATTTTGTCGATTTGCAGAAGGCCCGCAAATTCCCAAATGGCTCTAAATGTTTCCGTCTTCTGGCTGAACATCCTGAAGAAGAATATATTGAATTTGATCCGGAAGTAAAAACTGGCTTTAGCACACTTGCTGAATGGCAGGCACAGCAGTCTGTCCAAGAAATGGCAAAAACGATTCTAGATGACACGATGGCTAACTTGAAATATAAAAAGGCAGAATATAAAGACGATGCTATGCAATATTACAAATATTTCGGTGCGATCGAATATCAAGGCGGAATTTATTCAGTTGATTTCTCGGAACATGGGGAACATATTGATCACGACGACTATATTGCTCAATCAAGACAGGCTGCCTTGGATGACTTGAATAAACAAGAAGGTGTAACTTCTTTAATGATCAAATGGACAGAATATATGTATGATCAGCTTGCCTCTGGATGTGATGGCTATAATGCGACAGCAGCGACTGTATTAAATACTGCGATTAAAGACGCAACACCACGTTAAAATTTGAAAATAAGTGATCTTAAATAAAGGCGCTCTAGCGCCTTTATTTTTATTCAAGATTTTTGTCTTTGGGTCGTCACCGTACAGCCTACCGAAGCACTGATAATCGTGGCCAATGCCAGCCACTGTGTCCACAACAAGGTTTCACCCAGAAAAAATAGGCCTGAGAGTGCGGCAATGGCGGGTTCCAAACTCATCAAGGTACCGAAACTCAGTGCGCTTAAATTACGCAGTGCGATCATTTCTAGAGTGAAAGGCAGTGCACTAGCCAGTACTGCCAAAGCCACAAAATACAACAAACTCATCGGTTCAAAAGTATGTGCCGGCATGCCTGCAAAGAGTGCGATCGGCATCAGTACCAGCATGCCGACAAACATGCCTAAGCAGACAGTATGATTGCCAGAAACGCCTGAAGGTCTTTGGCCGGCAACGATATATAAGGCCCAGCAGGCACCTGCACCCAAGGCGAATGCCATCCCAATCGGGTCAAGCGGCTGGGCAGCCTGATCAAAAGGGAACAGTAGAATTAGCCCTAGAATCGCCAGTCCGACCCAGACAAAGTCGAATTTCTGACGTGCATAAAACAGGGCAACACTTAAGGGGCCAATAAATTCAAAAGAGACGGCAATCCCCAGCGGCAGGCGATCAATCGACAGGTAAAACAGTAGATTCATGCCAGCCAGGGCAAGGCCATAACTGATAATGGCCGGCCACTTGATCTGTCTGAAATGGATTTTCCAAATTTTAAAAATCAGTGCCAAAATCATAGCGCCTAACAGCAGACGCATTGCGGAAACAGTCAGAATGGGAAATTGACCGAACAGATATTTGGCAAAGGAGCCACTGCTTTGCATACTGATCATGGCGATCAACAGAATCAGCGGCGCTTGCACCATCGGTGCGATTTTAAAATTCAGCATGACTAAATAGGTTTCGATTGCTCGAATAGCGGAAGAGCAGCATAAGCTGAAAAAGGTTTAAAAATACAAACCTTAAAAACAAAAAACCACAGCCCGAGAGCTGTGGTTTTTCTACAATATTGAATTAGAACAATACGCGTGCGCGGATTGTACCTTCAACATTCGAAAGCATATCAAGTGCTTCATGAGATGCAGCAGCATCGACATCCATCACCAGGTAACCGACATCGCCTTTAGTCATCAGTGACTGACCAGAGATGTTGATGCCTTGTTCAGCAAACAGGTTGTTGATTTTAGACAATACGCCTGGAATATTTTGATGGATGTGCAGTAAACGGTGTTTGCCTTCAGTCAATGGCAATGCGATTTCTGGGAAGTTCACCGCAGATAAAGTCATACCTTTATCAGAATAAGCTACAAATTTCTCAGCTACTTCCAGACCGATGTTCGCTTGCGCTTCCATGGTCGAACCACCCACGTGCGGAGTCAGGATCACGTTTGGCAGGTTACGCAGTGGAGAAACAAATTCTTCACCGTTCGCCTTAGGTTCTTTCGGGAATACATCTACCGCAGCACCAGCAATATGACCAGATTTGATCGCATCCGCCAGATCTTCGATCACGACACAGGTACCACGTGCCGCGTTAATGAAGATCGAACCTTCTTTCATTTGCGCGAACTGATCTTTGGTCATGAAGTTACGTGTAGACGGAACATCAGGAACGTGTAAAGAAACCACATCGGCATTTGCCAAAAGTTCGCCCAAGCTACCGACTTGACGTGCATTACCTAAAGGCAATTTAGTCACTGTATCGAAATAGATCACTTTCATACCCATGCTTTCAGCAAGTACAGAAAGTTGTGAACCGATTGAACCGTAACCTACGATACCTAAAGTTTTACCACGTGTTTCGAACGAACCAACTGCAGATTTGTTCCAGCCGCCTGTGTGAGTGTCTGCTGATTTTTCAGGTACACGGCGTAGAAGAAGAATTGCTTCAGCAAGTACAAGTTCAGCGACTGAACGCGTATTTGAGTAAGGTGCGTTAAAGACTGGAATACCGCGACGCATTGCAGCGTCCAGGTTCACCTGGTTGGTACCGATACAGAAACAACCGACAGCAATCAGTTTGTTCGCAGCTTCAAAGACTTCTTCAGTCAATTGAGTACGGGAACGAATACCGACGAAGTGCGCATCTTTAATCGCTTCTTTCAACGCTTCACCCTCAAGCGCAGTTTTACGATAGTCGATGTTGGTATATCCAGCAGCATTTAAAGTGTCGATTGCATTCTGGTGAACGCCTTCTAACAACAAGAAACGGATTTTATCTTTAGGTAGAGATAGATGTTGGCTCATTACGGCTCCGCTACAAAGGCCAAATTTAGTCGCGGTATAATAGCACAGGAAAAGCGCACTTATACATTTCCTTGATGACCCTCACATCAGCTATTCTGGCAAGATATATTGATAATAATGATCATGATGGTTGATTTAAATCTGCATTTTCAAAGGTATATTATCAAAATTGTCATTTTTCGCAGGAAACACCAAAAAATAGCTTATAATATTGCGCCATGCTTTTAAAGCAGCGTGATCCGGTGCTTTAATAATCATGTTTCGCCTGATTTGTATCCATGTTTTTATGCATAAAAAATGTGCAAATGAACCAGCGAAGTCTCTCTTGTTTAAATCATGCTAGGTCTGCAAACGATGAATGCTCCAGTCGCTTTAACCCCTGAGTTATTGAACCAATTGACTGCAATTGTGGGTGAAAACCGTATTAAAACCGATACGGACAGCCTCCAGAATTGGGGTCGCGATCATACGAAGCACTTTGATCCAAACCCGTCAGTCGTCGTTTTTCCGTCGTCAACTGAGCAAGTTCAAGACATCGTAAAACTGGCGAACCAATTTAATGTTGCAGTGACTCCATCGGGTGGTCGTACCGGTCTTTCTGCAGGTGCAGTCGCAGCCAATGGCGAGATCGTGGTCAGCATGGACAAGATGAACCAGATTCTGGAGTTTTTCCCGGCAGATCGTATGGTGCGCGTACAGGCAGGTGTGGTGACTGAACAGTTACAGAACTATGCTGAAGAGCAGGGCATGTATTACCCAGTTGACTTTGCTTCGGCAGGTTCATCGCAAATTGGCGGTAACATCGGCACCAATGCTGGCGGCATCAAAGTGATTAAATACGGCATGACCCGTAACTGGGTACTTGGCCTGACCGTTGTGACGGGTAAGGGCGATGTATTGCGTCTGAACAAAGGTATGATCAAGAATGCAACCGGTTATGCGCTACAACATTTATTTATTGGTGGTGAAGGCACGCTGGGTCTGGTGACGGAAGCGGAAATCAAGCTTGAACGTCAACCGCAAGACCTGCAAGTGATGGTACTGGGTGTACCTGACTTTGATGCGATCATGCCGTTATTGCATGCCTTCCAGGCGAAAATTGACCTGACTGCATTTGAGTTCTTTGGTGAACTGGCGATGCAGAAAGTCTTGGCCCATGGTCACGTGCAACGTCCATTTGAAACTGAATGCCCATTCTATGTATTGCTTGAGTTTGAAGCGCCGTTTGAGCCGATTATGGACAAGGCGATGGAAATCTTCGAGCATTGCATGGAACAAGGTTGGGTACTGGACGGCGTAATGAGCCAAAGCCTGGATCAGGTAGAAAGTTTATGGCGTTTACGTGAAGATATTTCTGAATCTATCGCGCCATTTATTCCATACAAAAATGACATTTCCGTTCTGATCACGCACGTTCCTGCATTCATTAAAGAAATTGATGCGATTGTATCGACGAATTACCCAGACTTTGAAATCTGCTGGTTCGGTCATATCGGTGACGGTAACTTGCACTTAAATATCTTAAAACCTGCTGATTTGTCTAAAGATGAATTCTTTGCCAAATGTCAGGTGGTGAACAAGTATGTCTTTGATACCGTGAAAAAATATGACGGTTCAATTTCTGCGGAACATGGTGTGGGCATGACCAAGAAGCCATATCTTGAATATTCGCGTTCGGCGGAAGAAATTGAATATATGAAAGCTCTGAAAAAAGTGTTTGATCCAAATGGCATCATGAATCCGGGTAAACTTTTCGATCTTTAATCGGTCGGAATTGAAAAAAGCGCATCGAAAGGTGCGCTTTTTTATTGCTGTGTAAAGACAGTTACAGAGTCTAAATGGTTTTGTACTAAGAAGCTCGGCATGATAGGTTGGAATAAGAATGACGATAAAGGGTTAAATAATATGTTCCGGATATTGGCAGTCGCAACTCTCGCTTTTGGTATATTGGGTTCAGGCTGTGCAACTGCTCAACAGGTCATTGCAAAGGTACAGTCATCTTCGGATACGCCTTTGGAACAGGTTTTACAATTAAGACCGGACTTGCGTAAGGAACTGGCAACAGTTGAGTTGCGCCAGTTCTTTGACAAGGTAGAGTCGCCCACGATTGGACAGGTCAAAGTCACTGAAACTGGGTTAATGGATGATTCGGTACGTTCAGTACAGACCATTTATTATTTTAAACGGGAAGATAACAGCTGGATGCTGGAAAATACCGAGAAGTTGTATCGTTGTGCACGAGGTTCAAATACCAAGACTTTCCAGAAAGCAGTCTGTCCATAATAGTGTTTGATCTTTAGACAGATTTTGGTTAAAAGCGTATCTAGAGGATGCGCTTTTTTATTTGGAAGATTATCTCTACGATCAGTTATATTTATTCAGAGCGTTTGAATATCTCATCTGCTAAAATTATTTCTTTCTATTTTAGACAAAGTTCAGTCTGTTAAAACGGGCAGACTGACAATAAAAACTCCCATGCAAAATATCCACACCCAAAAACTGACCCGTGCCACACTTATGTTCCCGCTGGCACTGGTCCTGTTTGAATTCTCAGTCTATATATGTAATGACCTGATTCAACCGGCCATGCTGGCGATTACCCGTGATTTTGGCGTAAGTAGTTCATGGGCACCATCCTCCATGTCCTTTTTCCTGTTGGGTGGGGCATTTGTCGCAGCGATTCTGGGACCTTTGTCCGATCGTCTTGGACGTAAAATGGTACTGCTGGGTGGTGTGGCATTTTTCACGATTAGCTGTCTGGCTATTTTATTAACACCCAATATCGAAAGTTTCTTATTCCTGCGCTTTTTACAGGGCTTTGGCCTGTCCTTTATTACCGCCGTTGGTTATGCCGCCATTCAGGAAAGCTTTGAAGAACGTGATGCCATCAAAGTCATGGCACTGATGGCCAATGTGTCTTTGCTGGCACCTTTGCTAGGACCAGTGCTGGGTGCCTTTATGATTGATCATATCTCTTGGCATTGGGGCTTTATCGGTATCGCATTTCTGTCATTTCTGAGCTGGTTCGGCCTGAAAGCCAAAATGCCAAACCTGAAAGTCAGTATTCCCAGACAGCCGGTCAGCTATATTCTGGATGACTTTAAACAGGTTTTAAAAAATAAACGCTTTGTGATCATGACTGTAGCCTTGCCTTTGGTGAGTCTGCCCTTGATGTTATGGATTGCCCTGTCACCCGTGATTCTGGTCGAGCAATTTGGATTCAGTAGCGTGCAATATGGTCTGGCGCAGTTTCCGGTCTTGGGCGGCCTGATTGCAGGTAATCTGATTCTGCTAAAAATTATCGATAAAATACCGCTGGGCAAAACCGTATTATTGGGTCTGCCACTGATGTTGCTGGGTACCGGTTTATTGATGATGGGCTTATTGATTCCAGAATATTTTATTCATTGTCTGATTATCGGCACCACTTGTATCAGTCTGGGTGAGGGTGTGAGTTTTTCGGTGCTGTATCGTTTTGCATTAATGTCTTCTGAAGTGTCCAAAGGCACGGTGGCTGCGACGGTTTCTATTATCCTGATGCTCAGCTTTTTTGTGGTGATTGAAGCAGTAAGGATGGCGTATGAAGCCTACGATATCTGGGCCTACTGTGCTGCCTCTTTGATTCTGATTGCACTCTGGTTTACTTTGCCGCGCATGCAGCTCAAACAGTTAATGCTGGAAAGACAGGAGCGTGGGGAGTTTTGATTCCTTATCGAGGGAACTTATAAATTATTGAAATCATATGTTCAGTATTGAATTTCCCTCTCCTTTTAGGCATAGGTATCTACACAATTCCTGAACTTTGCGTTAAATTGAAGAGCATGCTCTTCAATTTAACATCTCTGGCCTGGATCAGCGTCTTGTCAAGCGCTATAACAGCCTTGTAAAGCTCAATATGAACCCTCTTGCTTCACTTGCTCCGGCAATCAAAGACCTGGCTTCTGCCCAAAAGTCGAGTTTCGCAACCACACAAGCGGTCTGGCGATTCCTGAATAATGACAAAATCTCTTTTAGTCAGTTAAACCAGCCAATTGAACATCTTGCATGTGAACAGATCAAGGCATCACCGCATCAATATGCATTGATTGTTCATGACTGGTCTCAGCTACAGTATGTGAAACACCATCATAAAATTCAGCGCCTGCAAAGAACCCATCAATATGATTCAGGCTATGAATTGCAAAGCAGTCTGCTGGTTGATGCAGCCTCGGGACTACCTATTGCGCCACTGGCGCAGACACTATCAGATGCCTCAGGCTGCTATTCCACATTCAGTCAACACTCTGCTGGGCGCAAATCTCATCTAGATTCACTTACCGAACAAATCAAAGTGATTGAACAATATCCCATTGAGAAAACATGTGTTCATATCATTGATCGTGAAGGTGACTCCATTGCCCACCTAAGGGAAATGAGCAGCC
Source organism: Acinetobacter sp. CIP 64.7 (assembly GCF_000369745.1). Lineage (GTDB taxonomy): Bacteria > Pseudomonadota > Gammaproteobacteria > Pseudomonadales > Moraxellaceae > Acinetobacter > Acinetobacter fasciculus. Next base: position 322,985 of record NZ_KB850177.1, read on the forward strand.
AGGGTTTTAAATGGCTGATTCGGGCGAAAGAAGGCCATCGAATTGAGCATCAGGGCAAAACATGCAAAGTTGCAGAAGCCGCAGAACGAGTAGAAACGCAGCAGGTCCAGCCGATTGCCTATAAAGGAAACCGGCATATGTTGCATGTGGGAGAAACTGCTATCCGGATAACACGTGCAGCAAAACCGAAGAGAAATGACGATTCAGGCCAACGGGTTGCTCCCCAGCCAGGGAGTGCGATTGAAGCCAGATTAATTGTTGCCGTAGTGAAAGATGATCAGGATAAGACCGTCGCAAGATGGTCACTAATCAGCAATGTTCCATCAGAGATTACTACGGTAGAGATGACGACCTGGTATTACTGGCGCTGGACAATTGAATGCTATTTCAAGCTGCTCAAGCAGGCAGGTCATGATATTGAAGCATGGCTTCAGACCAGACCTGAAGCCATTTTAAGGCGGTTACTGATTAGCTGTATGGCTTGTGTTTTAACTTGGCGAATCCAGCGTTCTGAAGATGAACACCATCAGAAAATTCGTGTATTTCTCACCCGTCTTTCAGGTCGGCAGCAGAAAAGAGGTAGGTTGGAAAGTGCACCTGCCTTATTGGCAGGGCTTTCGATTTTACTGAACACTCTTCAACTGCTCTCGGAATATTCAATAGATGAACTCAATGAGATAGCCACAATGGCATTAGGTATCTCATAGATGTGTAGATACCTATGCCTTTTAGGAGAGGGCTAGGGTGAGGTTAAGTATTTAATAAGTTCCCTCTCTCTAACTCTCTCCCAAAGGGAGAGAAAATTTTCTTTTGACTGATCTAATTATATTAGGATTCTACAATTAAGCTTCAGCGGGCTGTTCCAGCTTCTTCAATTTCATATCAAACAGGAATGGACCGAAAGGCAGAATCGAAGCGATTAAACCCATCACAAACATGCTGAGAGACCATTTCTGTTTTTCACATACTGCGAATAACACCACCAGAAACAGCACAAACAGTACCCCATGACCCATACCGACATATTTGACCAGAATCGGATTATCCATCATATATTTCACTGGCATCGCGATAAATAACAGCAGCAGGAATGAAATCCCTTCAAGCAAACCGACCAGACGCAAAGTTTTGATGTTCATAATACATATTGATTTAACCGAATTGGTTTTGAGTGTACCGAATATCACCTGAATATTGAATCTTAATAATAAAAATATATTCAATATTTTTAATAAGTTATAACCAAGTAAGGCAGTTGGTTATTTAATCTCGGCACCTAGTAATTCATGACGTAATTTTAGTAATTCCGGTAAGGTTTCCAGCAATAAACTGATCTGTTTCAGCACCAAAAGCAGATGTGCTGACTGGTTTTCCTGGGTACTTAAGCGTTGAATTTCTGCCAGTTTATGATCGATGTCGTAGGTAGCTAAAGGCTGTTGTTGCAGCAATACCCCAGTTAAGGTTTGCTGACACCAGCGCATTAAAACCAGAATTTGTGCATCAGTAACCTGCTCACGGTGACTCCCCAATGCTGCAATATAGCTGAGCTGGCTATGGCTATAAACCAGATAGCGAAAGGCACTTTTGACCAGTTGCGGATCTGGATTCGGTTCGGTACTCAGGCTTGAAATCATGCTGGATAAATCAATCTGTGCATTGTGGGCCAGACGCCGTGCAGTCCTGTAAGCAATACTGTTATCTTTACCGTTTTGATATTGCTCGACCACTGCAGCAAAATAGTCCAGTGTAGCAAGCGATGATTTTTTAATATTGCTGGAAATATTGCGAAAATTCCAGTCAGGCTAGATCCAGCTTACTGCCATCCAGGCAATCAGACAGCCTATGAGGGTATCAATGATACGTGGCAAAATGATCGCGTAACCGGCACCTTTCAGGTTGAAGATCAGGAGTACCATCAATGTCGCCATGAGAGTGGCCATGGCATATTTTTTGGAACGTAGATAGAAAAAACCGACACCAAAAATTACTGTCAGGAGTAACTGACCTTCGACACTTGGTACAAAATACAGAATGGGAACACCCAGCATGACCCCCAATAATGTTCCTAGGGTCCGCAATTTGAGCCGGCTTTTGGTGGCAAAATAACTGATCTGACAGACAAACAGGCTGGTCAGTAAAATCCAGTAGCCATTTTTTGCAAAGGGCAATAATGAAATGGCATAGCCGACTAGAAACACAATGGCAATCCGCACCGCATGCCGAAAGAGTGCCGATTGTGAACTCAAGTGCGGTTTGAGTTTCAGCCAGAGATCTGTGCTATCGCGAATATCATCATCAAACAGGCTCAGGTCATCAAAATGCTGCTGATAGCGTGGCTTATACAGTGCCTGTTGATCATGCAGGTGTTGTAACTGCTCATGTACACTCAGCAGATTGGCCAGAATAAGCTGTAAATTTTTAACTTCAATATTCTGTGGGTGTTGGGCAATCCAGTCCTGCATCGATTCCTGTAAATGTTTTAATGCCTGTTCATCATCTGCAGACAGATAAAATTTTTCATTGCGCAATACACATTCTGCCAAATGTTGACAGGCAAGGGCTTGCAGACGGATATTTTTCTGAATCCGGAAAATCAGGTCAGTGCGGCTAAAATGCTGTTCGATCTGTTCATAATGTAAATAATTGGCCGTGGCCTGTTCATGAATATCCTGCATCAGAAAATACAGATTCAGCCAGTAAATGGTATTGCGATTGGCACGCGAAGCTTTGAGTCGAGTCAATAGTGAATCTTTGCTGCGGTTAAAACTCTGAATGACTAAAGTATTTTTAAGTGACAACTCATAGAGCAGGTTTTCAACATTTGGATGCTGATCCGGATCAAACAGTTTGGCTTTACTCAGCAGTAAATCTGACATGTGCTGCAAGCTTTGTGCGAGATTTTCCTGAACCTGCAAAGTAGGACGCAGCAGAAAAAATAGAATAGACGTCAGGCCGTACCATAGCGCCCCAATGACAAAATAAAGTGGCTGTTCATACCAGTGCTGATATTCGCCCAGGCCGAACATGGTATAGATTGACAGTAAAATGGTGCCAAATGAAATTGTGGCATAACGTTGGCCTAAGGCACCCATTAGAATAAACAGCGCACTCGACAGGGATAGCCACAGTGCAAACCAGAATTTATGCGGAGCAAGAAATTCCAGAATGCTGCTGACACTAAAAAACAGAATGATGACCAGTAACAGGTTGCGCAAACGCAGGCTTAGCCGGTCATCAAAATCAGTCAGTGCCGTGGCAATTGCCCCTAACGTTACTGGAACGATCAAGAACTCATAACCCAGAAATTTCAGACCGAAAGTGGTACCTAAAAACACCAGCAGGATCTGCAGGCAATAAGTCATCAGCGCACTGGACTGAAAGGGCAGCAGGACAGGTTTTATAATTTTAACAAAAGTAGCAGTCGCAGGTCGGGCAGCATTCACAAGGACAGGATCCGGAAAGTAAAAACGCAAAGTTCTGAATGCAATTTAGACGCCAAAATAAAAGAAAAATCCATGAAAAAAACGAGCATAGTGCCCGTTTTTTCTATTTAGTCATTGGCATGAAGGTGTTTAGATCACACCACAGGCAATACGTTCACCGCCGCCGCCCAAGGGTAATGGGTTGTCGGAATAGTTATCGCCACCGGCATGAACCATAATCGCACGACCCTGAACATCAGCCAATTTCAGACGTGGCGCAAGCAGGGTCACACGTGCAGTTCCGTCAGTATTGACTTTCAATGCGGGTAAATCACCGAGATGACCGGTCACTGGTGTACCGTGATGTGGAGCCTGATTTGGATTGTAATGGCTACCTGCAGCCAGTGCTGCGCCCATCTTGCCGTCTTTCATGGCAGGTGCGCATGAACCATTTTCATGAATATGGAAACCACGTTCACCCGCAGGAAGTTGTTTCAGGTTGGTACGAATAACCAGACCGGCTGGGCTGTCACTGAGTAATACGGTACCAATCTCTTGGCCCACACCTTGAGCAGTTACAGCATTCACAGTTACTGCTCTGACCACTTCATTTGATGGAGAGGTTGATGCACAACCGGTAAAAAGTGCGGCGCTTAACGCGCAAAGTGTCGTAATTTTAAACAATGAAGACATGATTTTGGCATCCTGATCTTTATTCTGTTTTGTGAGTTCATTTAAACAGAGCAAGATCAGAAGCTCTATATAGAATCAGTACTTAAATGTTTTGTTTTGTTTAAGTCAATTCTCTCTATGCTTTAAGGCGCTTTGGGCGGTGTGTTCTTGGTTTCTGGATCAATCTCATGTGCCATGGTGGCTTTAGGCATCATCAAAGGTTCATTCAGATTACTTTCATGTAACCATTCACGCCAGATTGCAAGCAGCACAGCCAGAATCACCGGGCCAATAAACACTCCGACCAGACCAAAACTGGCAATACCACCCAAGACTCCAAACATGATCAGCAGGAATGGAATCTGGGTTGCACCAGAAATTACCAGTGGACGAATCACGTTATCGGCAGTACTGACAATACAGACACCCCACACCATGACCCCGATAGCCTCAATGGTTTGTCCTTGTGAAAACAGCCATAGCGCCACCGCACTATAGGCGAGGGGCGGACCAAAGGGAATCAGGGCAAAAATAAAGGTCACAATGGTTAAAACCATCGGATTCGGCACACCTGCAACAAAATAGCTCAGACCAGCCAATAAGGATTGTGCAATTGCGGTCAAACCGACGCCATATACTACGGCACGTGTAGTCGCAGAAATGGTGGAAAAATAATGATGTACACGTGGACCGACCACCATTTCAAAGGCTTTACGCACCTGATTTAAAATGGTCTGACCATCACGGTAGAAGAAAAACAGCGAAAGTATCGCAAAACATAATTTAAAGATGTTTTTACTAACTTCATTCAACACCACTTTGCCGTAATTCAGATGGCCTTGAATCCAGGTCGATATCGACAGTGCAATACTCTGCGGATCAGTGTTAATTTCATTTAAGGTTCGGGTAATTTCCTTGCCGACAATCGGAAGCCCGCGAATAAAATCAGGGACATTCAGGTGACCGGAAAAGACCTGTCGCTGCAATTCAAAATACAGGTTACGACCTTCGTGCTGCAGCATGAAAATGGCGAAAATAAACGGCAGACCAAAGACCAGAATCACGGCCAAGATCATTACGGTTGCACTTAATGTCGGTCGATTGCCGCATAGGCGTAACACCGATTGATACAAGGGCCAAGTCATATAGGCAATAATGGCTGCCCAAACTACAGGAATGATGAAATACTTGAGTATATGAAAACTCAAAAAAATCAGGATAAAGAACAATCCAAATAATAAGACTTTTTGTAATGTAGGCGCGTACTGTTGCACTGAATTTAATGACTCATTTTTTAGGTCGTGTTCAGGCATATTAACTGAAAAAAAAGCGATCGAAAATGATAGCTAGCCAAGTAGCGAGATTATTTTCCCAAAGCTACACCGCGATTCAGATGATTGACTCAAAACCACTGACTCGGATCATCAATAATGGCATTCAGTACCGGTTGCCATTGAGCCTGCAGCTCCCGATAGATTTTCTGAGGTTTATCAAAGACGGACAGGCCTTCCATAGCCAGTCGGCTATAAGGGGCACGTTCCGAAATCCAGGCCACTGGCTGCTGGTCGATCTTGTCAAAAAACTGCTGTATGTCCTGATTGCTGGCTGCATTTGCTTTGGTGCGATTGGCCAAAAGTAAAATTTCAACCTTGCCCTTACGGATGCGTTTGATGTCCTGCAAATGTTTGAGAAAACGGCGGGTCGAATCGATATCAAAAAAAGAAGGCTGGATCGGGATGATAATCGCATGTGCTTCACTGATCAGCTGTTCGGCATGATCATCGGTCAAAGCACCTGGTGCATCAATAATCAGGTATTCGATCTGTTTCGGCGCATCACCAATGGACTTGCTATTGCGCCAGTCCAGACTTTGGATCTGCGCTGCCTGTGCCGGACGATGCTTGAGCCATTGCAATGTTGATTTCTGGTTGTCGGCATCGGCCAATGCCACCTTATAACCCTTTTGTGCGAGTGCTGACGCCAAACTAATGGCTGTCATGGTTTTGCCACAACCGCCTTTCTGATTCGCAACTAAAATTGTTTTCATGACTCAAGGTGATTTTATTCTGTTCCGGCCTAGCATATCATTCTTTTCAAGTATGCAAATGGCCGAATTCCTCAACTTCAGTCGAATGCGATGCTATAAAAATCAGGCAAATTAGGAAGATTGAATGTCCATATGGATGGCCATGTTGATTGGCGCATGTATCGGGGTGGTATTGACCACTATTATTTTAAGTCAGACGCGCAATGGACGGATCAAGGCCGAATATGAGCAGTATATTGCCGAGCTGGAACTAGAGCATCAGCAGTCCCTCATTGCCGCGCAAAAACGCAGCGTGAATACCAGCCGTGCAGTTCTCAAAGGAAAAATGGCGGAACAGCTCGCGCCGATCATGCCGGAATTTCAATATCTGCCGAGTGATGCCAAGTTTTTGGGTGATCCGGTGGATTATGTGGTCTTTGATGGTTATACCGATTTTCGTGATGGCGAAGGCGACGCTGAAGATATTGAAGTGGTTTTGATTGACATTAAAAGTGGCGGAGCACGTCTGACCAAAGGCCAGCAAGCCATTGCCCGTGCAGTTCAGGAAGGGCGGGTACGTTTTGAAACCATTCGGATTGATTTTCAGGATTGACCAAAATCCAGTGAAGAATAAAAAATTATGCAAAAATTACTGATCACTGCGCTGCTGTTTATGCTAGGACTCTGGGTGTGGAATGAATTTTTTCGTGCCATTCCGCATCTGCAAGAAAAGGGCGTACTTAAAAACTTTAAAGTAGAACCCGTTAAGCGCATTTCCGCGACTTATATTGTGCATGATCACCGTTTCGTAAAACCTGATCGTCGGGTGCTGCATCAGGCCAGCCCTGTGGTGGGGCATTTTAATGATCTGGCCTATCTGAGTAATATTGATGTGCTGTTGCTGACTCAACCGCTGCCCGCTATACAGGCAAAACTGGAGTTTGATGAAGCAAAACGCTGCTATCAGCTCGAAGGACAAACCAATAAAGCGGAGCGTGACTTCGTCAATACGCATGTACAGTATTTTAGTCTGATTGCTGCCACTGAAAAAATTGCCGATCAGATTCGCCGGCTAAAATCGGGACAGAAAATCACGCTCACTGGTGATCTGGTGACAGTTCATTCAGGCACGACTGGACAAGAATTCCGGGTCGGGACGGGCTCTGAATATCGTGCTCATTGTCAGTTGCTGCAAGTAACCCACCTTCAGCCACACTAAATATAAGATGGTCGTAAATTAGCTTCCTAGTTTACGAACACGTGCTAACAACATACGTTGGCCAATCTTGGGTATACCTTCCGCATCTACATAATTTAAAGTTTCTATTTCAAAACCGGTTTCCAGCAAGGCGGTCTCAATATCCCGATTCAGATGACAGCCATCTGCGACTTTCTTTTGAATGGGAGTGAGTAAATGTTGTAGACGCTGAATATTTAAATTTTGTCGATTCAGAACATGTTCGACCACATGTAAAGTCCCACCCGGTTGTAGCACACGATAAATTTCCTGCAGGCTCTGTTCCAGCTCTGCAATACTACAAAGCGTCCAGGTAGATACAATATTTTCCAGACTATTTTCGGCAAAAGGTAAAGCTTCTGCACTGGCCTGAATATGTTCGACCTGAAAAGCGGCCTGTTGAATTCGTGATTCTGCCAGTTTGAAGATCGTCGGGTTTGGTTCTAGTGCATAGACCTTATCAACCGATTGATAAAAAGGCAGATTAAGGCCGGTACCAAAACCAATTTCCAGTACTTCACCGGAAATATCCAAAAGTAGTTCACGACGCAAGTCCATCAAGGATGGTGTTTGCATCACCTGATTCAGCAGATGCGGAAAGATATGTTGTTGATAAAGTTTATACAGCATTTGAGTTATTTTAATTTGATGGAAATACGTTCTAGCTTAACTGAAAAATAAAATGACAGGCATATATCGAGCTGACTAAATACGTGCAGTTTGTTACCAAGTTCAACTGTTTATTCATTAAAAAATCCGTAAGATCAAGGAAGATATCCTTAAAACGTTTGATCAACTTGATTAGGATTAGATTAAAAATTATGTTCAAATACGTTAAACATTATGCTTTGCTGGCCAGCCTGTTGCTGCCTATTTCGGGCTATAGCTCGGTCGACCACAATATTGCCAAAGGTTTGCCTCCTGTCGTTAAAGGCCAGTCAATTTCGGTCTTGCAGCCTTTTAAAGGTGATTTTCGTATTCTGGGTTCCAAGGTTTATAGTTCTGACCCGCAAGCCAAATTCTCTCCGATTGATTATGCTGTCAGTTGGGGGCTGTTTGCCGAACCTGAAATTGCTCGACATATCACGGTCAATCAATATGACCGCTATTTGAACTGGAAAATGGATCGGGTGCCAGTGCCGGTAGAACAAGCCAAGCAGATGGTGTCCAATATGCATATCATTCCTGCCAATCCTGAAATTGCCAAGGAAATTAAAAAGGTAAAGCGTGGCGATCTGGTACGTATGCAAGGGGAGCTGGTTGAAGTGCGTGATAAAGATCTGGTCTGGAAATCGTCCTTAACTCCGACCGATACGGGTGATGGTGCTTGTGAGGTTTTCCGTGTCAGTTCCATTAAATGGATTGAAAAAGTCGGTAAAAGCTAAAACAGGCATCCTATACACTTCTGAGTTGCATAAAAAAACCGCTCCTTTGAGCGGTTTTTTATCTGCTTAGGACTTACTTCGCAGTTAAAGCCTGACCTTCAAAGGTAATTCCATCCCAGCCATTGAGCATAAACTGGCGGATATTCTGATGATCAGTCGCCTCTGGCGTCGCTAGTACAGAAGCATAATGTTCGGCAAACAGGCTTAAGGTCTGTGTCTGATCCAGACCATTCAATTGTGCAAAAGAAAAGACTTTAGCGCTGCCCTGGTTTTCTGTGGCCGCATTATTCTGCTGGCCATTTTTAAATGCAGTTGGTGTATGCATATAGCGCGATTCGATATAGGCAATCACATCTGCAAATTTTACTTCGCCTGCTGCCAACTGGGCCAATAAATCCTGTGCCATGCTATTTTTCCTGTGCCATTCATGAAAATTCGATGCGATAAATATAGCAATTTTCTTGCGAAGTTCCATGGTATTTCATTGATTTTCGGTTCAAGATAACAGTGAAATTTATCCATGCTCAATATGAAACTTTGGATAAAATAAACTTGATCAATAAATAGAACAGGAAAAAAATATGGGCTGGCTTTGGGTGGCAATGGGTGGGGCAATCGGTGCTAGTCTGCGTTATGCAGCAGGACTTTGGCTGTTCAAACCGCAAATGCAATTTCCCTGGCCCACCTGGTGGATCAATATTTTAGGCTGCTTATGTGCCGGAATTTTTTTTGCCTGTAGCCAGAAATATCCAGCACTCCAACAAGAAGCGCGTCTGTTTTTAATGGTGGGAATTCTCGGTGGCTTTACCACATTTTCCAGCTTCGGTCTGGAAAGCTTTTTGTTATTGAAACAAGGTGCTATGGGCCTAGCGCTGTTATATGCATTATCCAGCTTAATTGTCGGCATTATTGTTCTGGCACTGGGCTTTTATTTCACTTCACTCGTGTTGGCATAGAGTTAAAATAAACGCATAAAAAAGTCAGGAAATTGGAGGTCATTTCCTGACATAAACCGCGATTTAAATCTTAAGATAACCGAGGTTTTTCGGTTTTAACCCCGTTTAAAACGCCCAAAACGTTTGTTAAAGCTTGCCACACGTCCTTCATTGCTGGTCTGACGTTGCTCACCCGTATAGAAAGGATGTGATGCACTTGAAATATCTAGTGTTACATAAGGATATGTTTTACCTTGATATTCTTTGGTTTGACTCGAGTTCATCGTGCTGCCAATCACGAAATAGGCATCGGCATTGGTATCATGGAATAACACTTCACGATACTCAGGGTGGATATCTGAACGCATATCTAACTTCCTCATGATTCTTGATTAAATGTTATAATGTAACATTTGATATTTCAAGTAATCTAGGGTTACAGCGTGTAAGCCTATCGTCTCAACTTAGCTTCGACTCGGTACCAGTTCTTCAAATACATCACTTAAATCATCATGTACTTTGAGATGAATCAGGTTCCAGTATTGTCCTGAAATTGTGCGATTCACCATCAAGGTATCAGGAGAGGGCTTAAATACATCCCAATATTTCAACGAAGGTTTCAGCAACTCCATCCCATCATGATGCGCTGAGTTTTCGGCAAAATCATAGTCAGTGACCAGAGGACGCATGAGCACTTCCAGCCACTGTTCATATAATTCTTTCGGGAATTTTCCAGTTTCAGTCAAGGAATGCAGCGCATCCAGCTGTTGCTCGATCACGGGAATATTCTTCTCGCGTGCAGCATGGATCAGTTCCCTAAAATGTCCAATCACTTCAGTCGATAAGGTTTTAACGCCACCATAATCATAAACAATCACAGAGCCATCCTCACGGAAGGCAAAGTTGCCCGGATGTGGATCACAGTGAAAGCGTTTCAGATAAAAAATTTCTTGGCCAATGGCGCGGAATAGGCGGCGACCTAAAGCATTTCTGGTTTCGAGTGGCCAAGTGCTGGCAGTTTCGATACTTTCACCAAGTTCCTGGCTCAAAGTTAAAATATGTCGCGATGAATACTCATGAAACACTTTCGGAATCACAATTTTATTGTCCAGAGATTCATGGAAGGCACGGGCGATTTCCAGATTCTGGGCTTCAATTTCATAGTTCAACTCATTGTCCAGACTGTGCTGAATTTCTTTAAATAATTGATCTTGAAGTTTACGATCAATCTTTAATACGCCCATCATGCGCAGTGCCAGACGAACTTGCTTCAGGTCGCTTTCGCAGGCTTCATCCACACCAGGATATTGCACCTTGACTACAACTTGCTGGCCATTCGGTAGAGTGGCTTTATGCACCTGACCAATCGAGGCCGCGGCAAATGGCTGTTCATCAAACTGCTGGAAAAGTTGCTGTAAAGGTTTACCCAATTCTTTTTCTACCTGTGCCTGAATTTCTTTAAATGGCATGGGTGGTGCCTGACGTTGTAACTTGGCAATGGCTTTGGCGACTTCGGGCGGGAAAACGTCTTTATATTGCGAGGCAATCTGGCCGACTTTCATGACTGCGCCTTTCATCTCTCCCAAGGTATCTGCAATCTGTACCCCAATATCTTGAAATAGTTTGCTGCGCGCAGTATTTTTCTGCTCTTCATCAGCAGTTAAATTTTTAATGGAATTGGAGAGGGTTTTACCTGCAATACTTGCGGTCATTCCGGCAAGTTTCATAAAGCGACGACCGGGTGTGCTAGCCGTTTTTGCCATGCGAGATTCCTTGAAACCAACTATGAATGGATGTATTTGATCATAGGTGACAAAGGTTCAATTGCCTAGATTTAATTGTAGAGGTTGTGTTGTGATTTCCTTCAGCTTCTCCATGTTTAATGCATCATCTTTGATTTGATAAAGATTTATCTTTATCTCCTTGGCTAAACTAAAAGAATATGCCGGAATCCATCATCGTTTTAGATAAGGCTGAGTATTAATTCTGAATGTTGTTTTATGGCTAAAAGCTTAGAATAAACAGAGTGTAGTAATGAAGAAAATTCAATGAAAGTCTATCGATATTTTACTGGGAAGGATGATGTGCATTTTTGTGCGCGGGTGACCCGTGCCTTAAATGAAGGTTATGAGTTATATGGTTCACCCACCATGAGTTTTAATGGTACGGATGTGATTGTGGGGCAGGTGGTGATTAAAGATGTGGCGGATGAATCGGATATTCCAGAAGGATTGAAGGAAGCATTAGCCGCTAATTCTTAACTTCTACATCGAAATTAGAATGCTCAAGGCTATGCTCGCATCTTTTATTTTTATGCTGTCGCGTAGGCAGCTCTTAATTTTGTCATGGCAAAAGTAACAGAACCGTTTCGTTGATCTAATGCTACTTCCCTGTATCACAGATCAACGGTGACATCCATGTCACTACCCAATATTTAAGATTGCTTGAAAGTCGCTAAGTTTTTACACCTTTAAGCTTAAACGTCTGTTATTGCTATAGAGTCGTGCCAGCAATAAAACACAGGCAACACTTAGGCCTACAATCAGGCCAACCCAAACACCGGCTGCTCCCATCTCGGTAAAGCGGGATAAATATACCCCAACCGGGAAGGCGATGACCCAGTAAGCCAGCATGGTAATCCACATCGGCCCCTTGGTATCCTGCATGCCGCGCAGACAACCTGCGGCACTGATCTGCCAGGCATCCATCAGCTGATAGGCAATGGCAAACAGAATCAGATACACCGCAATTTGGGTCACGATCATATCTGAGGTGTAGAGCGCCACGATTTCATTACGGAAAACCCAAAGCAGAATCATGGTCAGGATCGCCAGAATAGTGGCAGTAATCAGGCCGAGATATTGCACTTTACGCATGGCTTGCCAGTTCTGTTCACCATAGTAGGTGCCGACCCGAATGGTCAGGGCAATCGCCAGTGACATGGGAATCATGAACAGTTGTGAAGTGACAGAAATAGCAATTTGATGCGCAGCGACAATAGTCTCACCCAAAGGACTCAGCACAATTGCCGCTGTACTGAAAATACTGACCTCAAAGAAGATCGCCAATCCGATTGGAAAGCCAAGTTGTAAGATGCGCTTCATCCATTCCGGGTTGATTTTTTCCCAGTGAGTAAAAGGCTGGGTACGTTGATAGGCCTTATTTTTAAAGATATACAATGCGAGGGTGATGACCATTAGCCACTGTAAAATCGCCGTGGCAAAACCACAACCTGCGCTGCCCAAGGCTGGAACAGAGCCAAGACCATACATAAAGATATAGTTCAGCGGAACCAGCAAAACCAGCGCCAATAAACTAATGACGGTAACCGGACGCGGATTTCCAATCGCTTCAGAGTAGCCGCGTAAAGCTGCATACATGGTTACCGCTGGCATACCAAAACCAATGGAATGCAGGAATAAACCGGCTTTAGGTTGTAAGCTTTCCGGTACCCCTAAAAGTGGCAAAGTGGCCGGCAAGAGTTGCAAAATCAAGCCGGCAATTACCCCAAGAATCAGGGCAACCCAAAGTGATTGACGTGCAATGGTGGCAATTTTTTCAGGTGTACGTGCGCCATTGGCTTCGGCAACCAAAGGCGTCGTGGCAATCATAATGCCACTAAACAGCAGCATCACCGGAATCCAGAGTCCTACTCCGACGGCAATCGCGGCAAGATCGGTAGCAGATAGGTGACCGGCCATAATGGTATCAATCAGGCCCAGACCAGCCTGAGAAAATTGGGTCACCAGAATAGGCAGCATCAGATGAAAAAGTTTTTTTAATTCAAAACCAAAGGTTGTGACTGGTGAAACATTCGACACAAAAATTACTCATCGTGATCATGTGCTTAAATAGAAGGTTTAGCGTTGTAAAGTGAGAAGCACACCAATAAAAATTACCACGCCGCCTAAAAGACGTTGCCAGTTAACCGGCATTTTTTCATTACCCAACAATCCCAGATGATCGACCAGCATCGACATCACCATCTGACCAAAAATAATGAGACCGCTAAGAACCAGAAAGCCAAGTTTGGGCGCTGCATAAATGCTCATACTAATCGCGTATACACCCACGATTCCCCCTAGCCATAAATACCAGGGAACACTTATCAATTCCTGTAAACCGGGTTTGGGATTAGACTGAAAAAGTACGATTACGGCCAGCACTATTGTACCAATCAAAAAGGAAAAAAATGCAGCTTGAATAGGAGAATATAAATATTCTTTTAGTTGTGTGTTAATTGCAGTCTGGAGTGTCAATAAAACACCGATTGCAAAAACCAAAGGAAGTAAAATAATAAATTGAGAAGATATTTTCATAATTTTAACTGACTAATTCTATTTAAATTTTTAGACATATCACACGATCAAATTTAATTTTAGCAGTGTTGCCGCCGAGTCATGTTAAAATTCCGCTATATCTTGTAATCGTTTTTGAGTAGTTCTTTGGCTGAATTGAATCCTGCTGCTGTCCCTTTGTCCTTATATATTCATATGCCTTGGTGTGTGCGCAAATGTCCTTATTGTGACTTCAATTCACATGCGGTTCCGGATGGTCAGCTATCACTGGAATTGGAACAGGAATATTTACGAGCACTGGTGGAAGACTTTAAAACTCAGGTCGATTTTGCCCAAGGCCGGCAGATTCACAGTGTCTTTATTGGTGGGGGGACGCCGTCACTGATTTCTGCCCTAGGCTATCAATGGTTATTTGATCAGCTCAAAGCCGTTATTCCCTTTGCCGAAGGCTGTGAGATTACGCTGGAAGCCAATCCCGGCACAGTCGAACATGATCCGTTTGCCGGTTATTTGCAGGCCGGAATTAACCGTCTGTCGATTGGGGTACAGAGTTTTAATACCGAGCATCTCAAGCGTTTGGGACGGATTCACAGCAATGAAGATGCGATTTCTGCCATTGGGCTGGCACGTGAAGCTGGGTTTCAGCGGATTAATGTCGACTTGATGCATGGTTTGCCTGAACAGACTTTAGAACAGGCTTTGCATGATTTAAAACTGGCAGTGGAGCAGGGCGCAACCCATATTTCCTGGTATCAGCTGACGATTGAACCCAATACGGTATTTTTCCGGACTCAACCGATTTTGCCTGTCGATGAAGTATTGGAAGATATTCAGGAGCAGGGTGAGCTCTACTTAAAAGCTCAAGGCTTTATCAACTATGAAGTTTCGGCTTGGCGTAAAGAATTGCCTTCAGCGCATAATCTGAATTACTGGCAGTTTGGTGATTATCTGGCAATTGGTGCCGGAGCACACGGCAAAGTCACTCAGCCGGATGGCGTGTATCGGTTCCAGAAAACCCGTTTACCTAAAGACTACTTAGCCAAAGTACCTGCTGAACATCTGCAGTTTAAGCGGATTGAAGATGCTGACATGCCCTTTGAGTTTATGATGAATGCGTTACGTTTAAATCAGGGTGTGGAAGCCAAACTCTATGCCGAACGTACCGGTTTGAGTCTAGATACTTTACAGGAGTTACTGAGCTCTTTACGTGACAGAAAATTAATGGTTGATGATCAAGACCGACTTTCATGTACCGAACAGGGACATATCTTTTTAAATTCGGTATTAGAAGAATTTCTTTAATTATTTAATTTCTCCATTGTTCTAAAAGAAACCCTAATAGGAGTTTATTGGGGTTTTTTATTGCCTTAAATAAAATGCCTAAAGTCTGATTGACGCTTTCTTAAAGAGAAGTTTTCTGAGAATATTCAAAGATTAAATTAAATGAATATTATAATTTCTAGAGGGTGGGCAGGTGGATACATTATGGGCTTTTCAACAGATGGATTTAACCGATACCCGATTCTTTATTTTTGATAGTAAAAGTGATCATCTGGTTTATGAAGATCGGGACTTTAAAGAATATCATTGGGATCAGTCTAAATATAATCGAGTCAGGGAAGGGGATTTCTTTTTATATCGACGACCGCAAAAAGCCTCTGAAATTAAAAATCAATTCTATCTTTATGGTGCAGGCCGTATAGCCAAGATTATTGCACCTACTGCCATTCCTCAAAATCATCAAAAACGCCGAACCAAACCGGTCTTTGCGAAAGTGATCGATGGTATGCGTTTTATAGATCCTATTCTGCAGTCCGATTTGGAAGATTTTCAATGGGCTTTTAAACCACGCGGAAATACTTGGGCACATTTTTTTCAACAATATGGCATGAATGAGATCACGGCAGATGATTTTTGGCGATTACTTAAATTAGCGGGAAGAGGAGAAAAACAGGACACTTTACTAGATACGCATTTGCGTCAAGAAATCCTTGATTATAGTGTTGAAGATCAATATGCAAGGGTAAAGGTTCGCGGTTCGCCACACCAGAAATTTGCTTTACAAGTTAAACTTAATTATCAATATCAATGTGCGATCTCAGGCATTAAGGCCAAAGCCTTTTTAGTGGCTTCTCATATCGTACCCTGGTCTGAAAATCAGGCACATCGAAAAAATCCGCGTAATGGAATTTGTTTATCTTCTTTATTGGATCAAGCTTTCGATCAGGGATTTATCACGTTGGATGAAGGGCTTAAAGTGTGTATCGCGAATCAGGCCAAGCAAGATGCGAGTTTATACGCCTATTTAAAACCCTATCACGGTAAGCGAATCGACGTACCAAAACGTTTTGCCCCTGATCCGGTATTTTTAGCCTGGCATAGAGCACACCGTTTTTTAGATCAACCCAATGATCTTTAAAAACTAGAGCGGTATGAGAAAATGATAGGCACAAAAAAAGCACTCTAAGAGTGCTTTTTTTCAATATCTTGCTTCTAAATTATAGAGCAACGATATTTACAGCTGTAGGGCCTTTTTGGCCTTGAGCTACGCTGAAAGAAACCTTTTGGCCTTCAACTAAAGTTTTGAAACCTGAACCAGTGATTTCGCTGAAGTGAGCAAAAACGTCTGGACCTGATTCTTGTTGAATGAAACCGAAACCTTTAGTTTCGTTGAACCATTTTACTGTACCGTTAACTGTATTAGACATAATATAACCTATTGAATCGTATGAATTTATAGCCAAAATTTCAGATGACTAACTGTAACTTTGAAAAATAAAAAGGATGGAGCTTTTTGATCTGTAATACGAAGGTTTATGACTAAAACTGCGATACTTAAAAGAAGACTAACCAAAACAAGAATTTTTCTAGTTGGGATTATCATACCGCTTATTTTCAGATATACAAGCGTTTTATTTGGCTAATTTATTAGGATGTTGAAAAATATAAAATTAAATTTGTATATTTTCTATCCAGAAAGGTTTTTTAAGTTAAACAAGGGTATCTACATCAATAAAAAGAGCGCCGAAGCGCCCTTTTTAACTCAATTTACAGCTTAGTAGTCAAAGCTAAAGTGTTCTGGTGCCAGTGCCGTCATGGTTTTAGAGGGATTCACCATCGCTTCAGCATGACCTTGAGTACGTGGCAGAATACGTTCAAAGTAGAAATCAGCAGTTTTGATTTTCGCTTTATAGAATTCTGGAACTTCCGTACCGTCATTAGAAGCTAGTTTGGCTGAAGCGACTGCAGCTTGCTGTGCCCAGAAGTAGGCCATCATCACATAACCGGAGAACATTAGGAAATCGACTGACGCAGAAGACACAATGTCACGATCCTTACGTGCAGCCAGCATGATACGCACGGTTAACGCATTCCACTGTGCACATAGCTTGGTCAAATCCCAGGCAAAGCGGCGCATGTATTTATTGCGTGCATGCTGACCGCAGAATTTCAGGATTTCAGCAGTGTAATCACGAATAACTTTACCTTTTGATGTCAACAGCACTTTACGGCCAATCAGATCCAGTGCCTGAACACCTGTTGTGCCTTCATACAGGGTAGAGATACGTGAGTCACGTACGATCTGTTCCATGCCCCATTCTTTGATATAGCCATGTCCACCGAAGACTTGCATACCGTGATTTGATGCCTCATAACCCATTTCGGTCAGGAAGCCTTTCAGGATTGGAGTATAGAACCCAAGATGGTCATCATGCTGTTCAAATGCTGCAGTATCGCCACGCAGCAAAGCATCATTCATGTTGTCGGCAATTTGCGCAGCATGATAAATCATGGCACGGCCACCTTCAGCAATGGCTTTTTGCGTCAACAGCATACGGCGTACATCGGCATGATGAATGATCGCATCCGCCACTTTTTCTGGATCTTTTTTGCCAGACAAGGCACGCATTGACATACGTTCTTTAGCATAAGGTAAAGCACCCTGGAACGACAGTTCAGCATGACAAATACCCTGAATCGCAGTACCAATACGCGCCGTGTTCATAAAGGTGAACATAGCGTGCAAGCCTTTATTCGGTTCGCCAATCAGGTAGCCAGTCGCATTGTCAAAATTCAGTACAGCCGTTGCTGAAGCGCGAATCCCCATTTTGTGTTCAATCGAACCACAGTTCACTGGATTACGCTCGCCGATCCCGCCATCTGCAGCAGCAATAAATTTCGGTACGATAAACAGAGAAATCCCTTTGGTACCTTGCGGCGCATCTGGAAGGCGTGCCAGTACGATATGTACGATATTTTCAGTCAGGTCGTGCTCACCTGCGGAAATAAAGATTTTGGTGCCTGAAATGGCATAGCTGCCATCTTCTTTCGGCTCTGCTTTGGTCTTAACTTGACCCAAGTCAGTACCACATTGCGGCTCAGTCAGACACATGGTGCCCGCCCAAGTTCCTGCAACTAAGTGAGGCAGATACGTGTTTTTCTGCTCATCGGTACCATATTGCATGATAGTGTTGATACAACCCACACTTAAACCCGGATACATCTGGAATGACCAGTTTGCAGTCCCCATCATTTCCGATTTGATCAGGTTTAAAGACATTGGCAGGTTTTGGCCACCAAATTCTTCAGGATAAGACAGACCTTGCCAGCCACCTTGTACGAACTGGTCGTAAGCTTCTTTAAAGCCTTTCGGTGTTTTTACTTCGCCATTTTCAAAATGACAGCCTTCTTCATCACCGCTTTGATTCAACGGCGACAGTACATTTTCACAGAAATCTGCAGCGCCTTCTAAGATCATATCTACCGTGTCGGCATCGGCATATTCACCATTCGACAAATTCTGGTAGTGCGCAGGGTAGTCAAGCACTTCATTCATAAGGAAGCGAATGTCGTGTAAAGGGGCTTTATATGCTGGCATGCGTTTAATCCTGATTGAAATTAGTTTTGGATTATCTGTATCGATTCTTTGATTATTCACATTCGGGATAAAAAAACATTGATGAATTCAGTGAATAAAAATGTCAGAAAAGCGAATCGATTTTTAAGGCTAATGAATGAAATCATCGAATTTCATCATTAGGTGTTTACATTACAGGAAGATTAAAAACTTGTTATATCAATGGAATTTAATGAGTTAAAAGGTGATTTGTCCAGTATGTTTTTGTATGAATTGTGCTCGGATTCAGGTCGCAAAATAACTCATTCTAAAATGTCATTAAAACCAATTCATGGTTTTTCAGCTTATAAAAAGTAGTAGGAGGAGAGTAAAGGGTTGCAGTTGCAACCCGAACTGAACTCATTGGAGAGATAGGGGTTTTAAAGAAACTCTTTTAAATCCGGCTTGATACCATTCCAGATGTAAAAAGATTCAATTGCCTGACCGACCAGCATGCCAAAACCTTCAGATGTCGGTACACCGCGTACTTTGGCTTGATCGAGAAAGGAAGAAGGTTTGCCATAGGCCATTTCATAGGCCCGTTTAAACTGTAACGCCTCTGGTAAAACCAAAGCATCACCACTGAGGCTGGCAGAGGTGGCATTAATCACCAAATCAAATTCACCGGCTAAAGTGTCTAGTGAAATCGCCTGTAATTCGACTTGCGGTACGGCATTCTGAAGATCAGCGACCAGTTGTTCCGCCCGTGCCAAGGTACGATTGGCGATCACGATTTTTTTCGCACCTGCCTGGGCTAGGGGATAGATTACACCACGCGTGGCACCGCCTGCACCAATAATTAAAATATCTGTATTTTCCAGTGGCCAGTCCAAGGCACGGATGGCTTCAACCAGTCCCTGACCATCGGTATTGTCGCCATGCAGGATGCCATTTTCCATCCATAGCGTATTCACGGCTTTGGCAATTTTGGCCCGTTCACTCAGTACCTGACAGTGGGCAAAAGCCTGTTCTTTAAAGGGTACGGTGACATTCATGCCACTACCGCCATTGCTAAAGAACTCCTGAATGTTGGCTTCAAAGCCATCCAGTGGCGCCAGAAGTTTAGTGTAATTCAGGTCGACACCAGTTTTAGCAGCAAAGGCATGATGCAATTCTGGAGAACGTGACTGTTCAATCGGGTTGCCAATCACGGCAAATTGTTTGCTCATTTCACAATGTCCATGTGCGGAAATGGCCATCAATATACGTGAAAAAGCGCAGGGACTAAAGCCTGCGCGATTTTGAATTACTGCTAAGTTATTAGGATTTTAGGAACTGCAAATATCCATAATATGTTCCGCAAACATCAGCGCCATACTGAGAACAACCCCAAGCCCAGTCAGGATACTCACCAGAATAGCGGCGCCATCCAGAATCAGGTTGTGACTCAAAATTGCGGTACTCATCGCGCTGATGGCAAGAGCCAAAAAAAGCCAAAAGGCCAACACAGGTAGATTTAATTGAAGATTATGCATTGTTATTCTCACTAGACATCAAATGGAATGTGATCGATGTAGCGATAGGGTGCCCCGATCAAATCAGATATTTCTATGCAGCAGTATAGAGGATATATCTATTAAAACAGCCCTCTATTTGAGGGCCGTTTGTATCATTTCATTGCGTTGGATTTTAATTCTGTTAACCAGTCATGTGGTTTCAGGTAGTAATCTGTTAAACGTTTTTCCGGTGAGCCTTCATCCCATTCAGGGCGATATGACCATCCGGTAAGCGGGGGCAAGCTGACCAGAATCGATTCAATCCGGCCACCAGTCTGCAAACCAAACAGGGTGCCGCGGTCATAAACCAGATTGTATTCCACATAACGGCCGCGACGGTATAACTGGAATTCGCGTTGTGCTTCGGTATAAGGCTTATCCTGATTGCGCTGGAAAATCGGCAGAATGGCTTCCAGGTAACCATTGCCTATAGCCTGCAGATACTGGAAACAGGTTTCAAAATCCCATTGATTCAGATCGTCAAAAAATAAACCACCCACACCGCGCTGTTCATCACGATGTTTTAAATAAAAATAGTTATCACACCATTGTTTATGTTCAGGATAAACTTCTTCGCCAAATGGCACACACAGATCATGCGCCGTTTGATGCCAAGACAGTACATCTTCATCATTCGGATAAAACGGGGTCAGGTCAAAACCGCCACCAAACCACCAGATCGGATCCTGACCTTCTTTTTCTGCCACAAATAAACGCACGTTGGCATGCGAAGTCGGTACATTCGGATTTTTTGGATGGATGACCAGTGATACTCCCATTGCTTGCGCTTTGGCACCAGCAATATTGGGATGGCGTTCGGTCGCAGAAGCGGGCAGCTTGGAAATGTTGATGTGGGAGAACATCACACCGCCTTTTTCAATTACCGTACCATTTTGCAAAACACGTGAACGGCCGCCACCACCTTCCGGACGCTCCCAGTCATCGATGATAAATTCGGCTGTACCGCCGCCAGTACGTTCCTGTTGTTCTAGTGCCGCACAAATCCGTGCCTGCAAGTCGAGGAGAAATTCACGAACGTGTTGAATATCCGCAGATGTAGGATGCTGCATCAGAGCCTCGTAGGGAAATAAAAAACTAATTACATCAAAGCATAAAATCAGTCAAAGATTAAGGTCTAATTTGGTGATGCAGTTGATCGGTCCAGACTTTAAATTTCAAGCTTCATAAGCAGAATGCATGATTAAATCCGACCAAATGGCTAGGTTGAATTCTTCTTTCAAGCTCAGCACAATAACTCACAAGCGCTCATTGGCTTGAGCATTTCTCGATGGTAATAGGTGGGTGTCATGTCGGTACAGGTCAATTCCCTGATTCAAAAATACAATGTTCCCGGGCCACGCTATACTAGTTATCCTACGGTTCCGTATTGGGAAGAGCAGAATTTCTCGCTGGAACAATGGAAGCAAACGCTAAAAAAGTCTTTTGATGAATCCAATCAAAGCGAAGGCATTAGCTTGTATATCCACCTGCCATTTTGCGAAAGCCTGTGTACCTTTTGTGGTTGCCATAAGAGAGTCACAAAAAAACATGAAATGGAACAGCCTTATATTCAGGCAGTGTTGAAAGAATGGGATTTATATTGTGAGCTATTACAAGAAAAGCCCATCATTAAAGAAATTCATTTGGGTGGGGGAACGCCGACCTTTTTTTCAATGGCGCATCTGGCTCAACTGATTCAAGGCATTCTGGCCAAAGCAGATGTAGCGCCTGTACATGAATTCAGTTTTGAAGGCCATCCTAATAATACCATGCGTGAGCATTTGCAAGGTTTATATGACCTTGGCTTTCGTCGAGTCAGTTATGGGGTACAGGATTATAATGAAACCGTGCAAAAGGCGATTCACCGGATTCAGCCTTATGAAAATGTTAAACAGGTAACCGAATGGGCGCGAGAAATTGGCTATGAATCGATTTCCCATGATCTGGTCTTTGGTCTGCCATTTCAGAGTCTGGAAGATGTTTTAAATACTATTGAACAAACCAATTCGCTCTTGCCGGACCGTCTGGCTTTATATAGCTATGCACATGTGCCTTGGATTAAAGGCAATGGTCAGCGCGGTTTTAAAGATGCCGATGTGCCCAAAGATGCAATCAAACGGGAATGCTATGAAGAAGGTAAAAAGAAGTTACTCGCGCATGGTTATCATGAAATCGGCATGGATCATTTTGCCTTAGAAAAAGATGCGATGTACCAGTCCTTTCAAGCAGGAACATTACACCGCAATTTTATGGGGTACACCGCCTCTAAAACCCAGGTGATGATTGGGCTGGGCATTTCTTCGATCAGCGATAGCTGGTATAGCTTTGCGCAGAATGTGAAAACCATTGAAGAATATTATGAATGCCTGGCGCGCAATGAAATTCCGGTATTTAAAGGGCATGTCTTAAATCAGGAAGATCTGATTATTCGGCAACATATTCTAAATCTGATGTGCAGCTTTAGCACCTCATGGGGAAATCCCGAATTACGTTTCCCTGAAATTGATGAAGTTTTGGAACAGCTTGAGGAAATGGAACAGGATGGTTTGATTCAATTTTCAGACTCGTCAGTCACGATACTGGAGAAAGGGAAACCATTTGTACGCAATATTTGTATGGCTTTTGATTTACGTTTAAAGCAGCGGGTGCCAGAGAACCGGATTTTTTCCATGACGATTTAATCTTCCCCTAACTCCATTTTTAAGAAAAAGAGGGAAAGCCTCCCTGAGCAAGACTTAAGTATGGCTTTAAGTCGAAGCGCAAGAAAGGGAGGTTTGGAGGGATTAAGTTAAAATAAGGTGGGGCGGGGGTTAAAAATATTAAAAATCATCCTTTTTATAAAGATGTGCCATGCGTTCGTGCTTGGTCTTGAGATATTGTTCATTAAAAGGGTTTAAACCCACAGTCAAAGGCACACGATCGATCACATTAATCCCCTGGGCTTTTAAAGCCTCAATTTTGGAAGGATTATTGGTCACGAGACGTACTGCTTTCACCTGTAAATGATCCAGCATGATGCTGCACATATCATACTGACGTGCATCTGCTGGCAGGTTCAGCATTAAATTGGCATCTACGGTGTCATGTCCCTGATCTTGCAGGGCATAAGCGCGAATTTTATTGGTCAGGCCAATGCCACGACCTTCCTGACGCAAATACAGAATGACTCCGCGGCCTAATTCATTGATCAGTTTTAAAGTCGCTTGCAATTGCGGGCCACAGTCGCATTTGAGTGAAGCAAAGGCATCACCGGTTAAACATTCAGAATGCACACGCACCACTACAGGCTCATCTGATACTTCTTCAAGTCCTTTGGAAAGTGCGACATGTTCTTCGCCAGTCTTAGGGTCTTGAAATACAGTAATTTTAAATTCACCGTGAGCGGTAGGTAATCTTGACGTTGCGACAAATTCGATTGGCACAGCTGAACCCGTTAAATCCTGAAATTGGCTAAAGTATAGCGTAATGCTTGAACATTGGTAGAATTGCAAAGTCGAAATTCTGCAATAGATTTTCTTTTTTGTAGAAAGCGAACGATAATAGTTGATAAATAGTAAGATTATTCAGGATAATCGTAGGCTGCAATTTTTCACCCCGACGAGATCATTGTTTAATATTGCATCGCTAGAAGCGTAGCTGAATTGAAGCTGCTACAATTCAGCTATATGATCGGGTACTCCCCATTGACCTAGCTTTAGATTTGCCAGGCTTTAGAAGGCTTTGCCATAATATGCTGTATACAGAAATCCCAACTCAACGCCCTGTAACACCGTTGCTTGATGCGATCAATCATCCTGAGCAACTGCGTGCACTCGAGCAAAGCCAGCTGGAACAAGTGGCGGATGAGTTACGTCAATTCATTTTGTATGCTGCCGGGCAAAGTGGCGGACATTTTGGTGCCAACCTCGGTGTAATTGAGCTCACCGTGGCCTTACACTATTGCTTTAATACGCCACATGATCGCCTGATCTGGGATGTAGGTCATCAGGCCTATCCGCATAAAGTGTTGACTGGTCGTCGTGAACAGCTCACCACCATTCGTGCCAAAGACGGTCTGGCAGCGTTCCCGGCTCGTGAAGAATCTGAGTTTGATACTTTTGGGGTAGGGCATTCTTCGACGGCAATTTCTGCTGGCCTAGGTATGGCGCTTGCACGTCGTTATCAGAATAATCCGTGTGAAGTTGTGTCAATTATTGGCGATGGCGCCATGACGGCAGGTATGGCTTTTGAAGCCTTGAATGATGCCGTGGCACACAGTGCTGATCTGATGGTGGTGCTGAACGACAATGATATGTCGATTTCTTGCAGTACCGGTGGTTTTGCCAAACATCTGGCTGCCATTTGGGAGCGCGGTGAGTTCGTTAATGTTACCGAGCAGGGTGAGGCATATGTACAGCCACATCCAGAATGGTTGTATAACTCGCGTTTGCACAGTGCAGCGACCGATGCTGCAGATAACTTATTCCAAGCCATTGGCTTTGACTATTTTGGCCCGTACGATGGTCATGATGTCAAACAGCTGGTGCATGTCTTTAATGCGCTGAAAAAGCGTAAAGGCCCACGCCTGATTCATATCTATACTAAAAAAGGCAAAGGCTTTGCTCCGGCAGAATCCGATCAAATCAAATATCACGCGATTAGCAAAATCAACGCCGTTGCCGCCAGCAATACTGCACCGAAATATTCGGATGTATTTGGACAATGGCTTTGCGATGAAGCGGCACAAGATGCCCGTTTGCTCGCAATCACACCTGCGATGTGCGAAGGCTCAGGCATGGTCAAATTTGCCAAAGAATATCCAGAACGTTTCTTTGATGTCGCGATTGCCGAACAGCATGCGGTTACCTTGGCTGCCGGTATGGCTTGTGAGGGCTTGAAGCCGGTGGTTGCAATTTACTCGACTTTCCTGCAACGCGGTTATGATCAACTGGTACATGACGTGGCTTTGCAGAATCTGGATGTTACTTTCGGTATTGATCGTGCCGGTCTGGTTGGTGAAGATGGGCCGACGCATGCCGGTGCTTATGACTATGCCTATATGCGTACTATCCCGAATATCGTGATCATGGCGCCGAAAGACGAAAATGAATGCCGTCAAATGCTGCATACAGCGTATTTGTATCCAGGGCCGGCAGCGGTACGTTATCCGCGTGGCAATGGACTGGGCGTCGATATCCAGCAAAAGATGATCGAGATTCCGATCGGTCAGGCGGAAATTGTGGCCAGCTTTAATGGGCAGTATGATGAATATATTTCTGTACTGGCATTTGGTAGCCGGGTACAGGCTGCAGTCGACGCTGCTGAAGCATTTGCCGTGAAACATGAGATTGGCGTGCGTGTGGTTAACATGCGTTTTGTCAAACCACTGGATACTCAAATGCTCGATGATCTCGCTTTAAGCACCAGTCTGTTTGTCACGGTGGAAGAACATGCAGTGATGGGCGGTGCAGGTAGTGCCGTGAATGAATATCTGGCAGAAGCACAGATTGTCAAACCGATGTTGAATCTGGGTCTGGATGATACGTTTATGGCGCAAGCGACCCATGCACAGATGTTGCAGCAAGCGGGTCTGGATGCGCAAGGCATTGAAAAATCGATCAATCAGGCTTGGTCCAGCCTGGGGCAAAGCGTCTTGTCATAAGTTCTTAAAAATTTTAGACACATTTTTCCCAAAAAAGCCCCGATATTTGCTAAGATATCGGGGCTTTTATGCATTATTCTTTATCAGTGTCTTCAAATTTGTAGTGGGTGTTCAATGGAACCTATGGTGGTGATGGCTGCGCGTGCGGCTCAGTTAGTTGGTCAAGAGCTTTTAAAAGCGCATCAGAATCGTCATAAACTCGATCTACAAGTCGAAGAAAAAGGAATTGATGGTCCGGTAACGCGTGTAGATCGTTATTTGGAACAGTTGACCATCGATACCCTACGTAAAAGCTATAAAAATCACAGTTTCCTTGGTGAAGAGTTTGGCTATCAGGAAGGTAAAGGTCATGACGCCGATTGGTGTTGGGTGATCGATCCGCTAGATGGTACTTTAAACTTCATTAACGGTTTCCCGCATTTCTGTATCTCTATCGCAGTTCAGCACAAAGGCATTACTCAACACGGGGTGATTTATGACCCGGTGAAAGATGAGCTATTCTCTGCCAGTCGTGGTCGTGGTGCCATGATGAACCAGCGCCGTATTCGTGTGAATGTTAAAGACAGCCTGGAAAATACTTTTATGGCTGTTGGTCACGCTTATCGTGCCAAGCGTAATGGCGAAGTTGTGTCTTATGCCAAGAACCATTTTCAAACCCTGTTAAATGTAACTGAAGCTGGCGCGCAATATCGTCGTTCAGGTTCTGCAGCATTGGATTTAGCCTATGTTGCTGCAGGTCGTTTCGATGGTTATTTCGAACTTGGTTTAAAGCCTTGGGATATCGCAGCTGGCGAATTGATCGTGAAAGAAGCAGGCGGTACTGTAGTTGATGCACGTGGTGGTAGCGACTCTATGGAAAATGGTCAAGTTTTGGCTTGTTCAATGAAAATGCTTAAGCCTTTAATGCAAGCAGTTGTTCCTGCTTGGGGTGAAGCAGCAAAATAATCGGGTTTAGATGAATCAGATCTAATATTGAGAAAAGGCGTCCTTCGGGATGCCTTTTTTATGCATGGGAATCTAGGTCACCAGTTACTGATATAAAGTTGTTGATCTTTGCTTGAATACTGGAAATATCAGGTGAATTGGCGAAAAGTGACTTTTTATACCACCTGTTACATTTTTTATTATATTTTAAGTATTAGAAATATATAGATAAATTATGAATAAGGAAAATTAGTTTTAAAACTTAATGACATTGTGGAATATTCTGCTATAATTCCGCCACGCACTTAATTTCTGTTCTTTACCTGAACACTATCTTCTAATCATTGTATGCGCGTGCTGTCCATAGAGAGGACATATCCTTCGCGCCCCAATCGCTTAAGCGATTCCTTCAGGTTTGCGGCCGTAATCATGCGTGCGTTATATCCACATCGTCGTTACTCGGATCGCTGCTGAATCCTAATATTTTCAGCATTATTTGCTGTGCCGCTTTTTGCCGATGTCCATAATTGTTATTTATTAAATGGAGCACCCACTTCAGGGTGAATACTCTCTATGAGCAAAACTTTTGCTGATTTTTCCCTCGACGAATCTCTAACCCAGGCTCTCGACGCTTTAGGCTTTACTACTCCTACTCCTGTACAAGAACAAGCGATTCCAGCTGCGCTTGAAGGCAAAGACCTTCTTGTGTCAAGCCAAACAGGTTCTGGTAAAACTGCTGCATTCTTACTGCCTACGTTAAATGCGTTGGCAAACCAAGATACATTAGTACCGTTTAAAGACCGTATGAAAGCGGTTACTCAACCGAATATTTTGGTGATTTCACCGACTCGTGAATTGGCACAACAGGTATGTCAAGACGCAATCGCATTTGTACGTCACATGAAAGGTGTTCGTATTGCGGCAATCATGGGCGGTATGCCTTTCGGTAAGCAAATTCAACAGTTAAAAGGCGCGCAAGTTGTTGTTGCAACTCCAGGTCGTCTACTTGACTTGGTGAATCGTCGTCAAATCAAATTGGATAAAGTTGACGCGTTAATCGTCGATGAAGCTGACCGTATGCTTGACCTGGGTTTCTCTGAAGACTTAGAAGCAATTGGTGAGTTGGCTGCAAACCGCAAACAGACTCTTATGTTCTCTGCGACTTTTGCACCACGTATCATTACACTTGCAGAACGCATGATGAATGACCCAATGCGTATTTCGATCGAAACTGGTCACTCTACAAATACTGATATTACTCAGACTTTGCATTGGACTGACGGTTTCGAGCACAAGAAAAAACTTCTTACTCACTGGTTGAACGAAGAAGACGTTGATCAAGCAGTTGTATTTGCGTCAACTCAAGAAGATACAGATATGTTGGCTGAAGAACTTGCTGAAGCAGGTCTATCAGTTGTAGCGCTTCACGGTGCTATGCCACAAACTGTTCGTAACCGTCGTTTACGTAGCATTCGTGAAGGTCGTGCGAAGATTCTGGTTGCAACTGACGTTGCAGCGCGTGGTCTTGACGTACCAACAATTTCACACGTAATCAACTTCGGTCTTCCAATGAAGAACGAAGACTATGTACACCGTATCGGTCGTACAGGTCGTGCGGGTCGTACTGGTAAAGCAATTACTTTGGCGACTTACCGTGAACGCGGTAAAATCCGTGCTTTGGAAGACTTCCTTGATGCGCGTCTAAACGTATCTGAAATTGAAGGTCTTGAGCCATCTCCACCTCCTGCACGTGGTAGCCGTGATGGCGCTGGTCGCGGTCGTGGCCGTGATGGCGGTCGTCGTGATGGCGGTCGTGGTGGTTTCGGTGGCGGTCGTCGTTTTGAAGGCGAAAGCAACTTCAAACGTCGTGAAGGCGGTGATGATCGTCCACGTCGTAGCTTCGATGACAAACCTCGTGGCGAACGTCCAGCATTTGGCGAAGATCGTCCACGTCGTGACTTTGGTGATCGTCCTGCTCCACGTCGTGAAGGCGGTTTCGGTGATCGTCCACAACGTTCGTTTGATGACCGTCCAAAGCGTGACTTCGGTGATCGTCCTGCTCCACGTCGTGAAGGCGGTTTCGGTGATCGTCCACAACGTTCGTTTGATGACCGTCCAAAGCGTGACTTCGGTGATCGTCCAGCTCCACGTCGTGAAGGTGGTTTTGGTGACCGTCCTCGTTCTAATGATGACAACCGTGGCAACCGTGTAGATTATAAACCAGCTCGTGAAGGCGGTTATGGTGATCGTCCAAAACGTGATTTTGGTGATCGTTCAGCTCCACGTCGTGAAGGCGGTTTCGGTGATCGTCCAGCGCGTTCATTCGGTGATGACCGTCCAAAGCGTGATTTCGGTGATCGTCCAGTACGTCGCAACTTTGATGACAAGCCACGTGGTGAACGTTCGTTCGGTGGTGAAGATCGTCCACGTCGTAAATTTAACGACTAATTCAGTCGCTAGATGAAGATAAAAAAACCGGTAGAAATACCGGTTTTTTTATGCATTGAGTTTTTTGCTTTTTAACGTAAAATGTCTACTAAATCATATTTTGTCAGGGTTATGATAATTATTAATATGAAAAGCTTAGCTCTTCGATCTCAATTGATAGAGGTGTATATGCCATATATCGCATTGACTTTGATTTTATGTAATATTATCTATTATTTATACAGTCTTTTTAATTAATCAATGTGCTTGAATCAAGCTTAAGTGCATATTTTTATTATAAAAAATACGAAATAATCCATTGTTGTCATTTTTTTATGATATTAAACCATCTTTTTCAACTGCTAACATTTTGAACTTCGTTCCTTTATAGTATGCATGCTGAAAAAATGCAGGAATAAACTCAGCTATGAAAAATCAAACAGCGCGAGATACTCAATCTCTGATTGAAGTCAAGAATCTGAGCTTCAAGCGGGGTGAGCGCGTGATTTATGACGACGTGAGTTTAAATATTCGTCGTGGGCAGATTACCGCCATTATGGGACCATCCGGTACTGGTAAAACCACCTTATTAAGACTGATTGGTGGGCAGCTGGTTCCTGAGCACGGTCAGGTTTTATTGGACGGCAAGGATATTGCCACGATGTCACGTTCCGAACTTTTTTCAGCACGTGCACGGATGGGCATGCTGTTTCAGAGCGGTGCTTTGTTTACCGATATGAGCGTGTATGAAAATGTCGCATTTCCGATTCGGGCACATACCAAATTGCCGGAACATCTGATTAAGGAAATCGTGGCACTGAAGCTGGAATCAGTCGGTTTACGTGGTGCAGAACAGATGATGCCATCTGAACTATCCGGTGGTATGAACCGACGCGTGGCTTTGGCCCGTGCGATTGCGCTAGATCCTGAGCTGATCATGTACGATGAACCGTTTGCCGGACAAGATCCGATTGTGATGGGCGTTTTGACTCGTCTGATCCGTTCATTACGTGAAGCACTAGACTTGACCACGATTATTGTCTCGCATGATGTTGCAGAAACTTTATCGATTGCGGACTACATTTATGTGGTGGCAGAAGGCAAAATTCAGGGCGAGGGCACACCAGCAGAGCTGAAAGCGCATCCGTCTGCTTTTGTACAGCAATTCCTGACCGGTTCGGTAGAAGGTCCGGTGGATTATCAGTTTAGTCATCAAGCTTATTTAAGTGATGAGGTTCGTTCATGAATGCAATTGCCGCATTAGGTAGACGCGTTATTGAACGTGTACAGGGGATTGGGGTCGCGACCCTGATGCTGTTGCAGATTTTA
The DNA here is from genome assembly GCF_000369745.1 of Acinetobacter sp. CIP 64.7. Taxonomy (GTDB): domain Bacteria; phylum Pseudomonadota; class Gammaproteobacteria; order Pseudomonadales; family Moraxellaceae; genus Acinetobacter; species Acinetobacter fasciculus. Next base: position 353,674 of record NZ_KB850177.1, read on the forward strand.
TTTTCCATGCCGACCTGGCTTGGCGTAAAGCTGTTTATTTATCAGATGTATCGGGTTGGGGTATTGTCCCTGCTGATTATTATGGTTTCTGGCCTGTTTATTGGTGCCGTGCTTGGTTTGCAGATGTTTAGCATCTTGTCGACCTTTGGTAGTGAGTCGATGCTAGGAACAGCGGTCGCGTTGACCTTGCTGCGTGAACTGGCACCTGTGGTCGCTGCTTTGCTATTTGCAGGACGTGCCGGTTCAGCCTTGACTGCGGAAATTGGCCTGATGAAAGCTACTGAACAATTGTCCAGTATGGAAATGATCGGTGTCGATCCATTGAAGCGGGTGATTTCGCCGCGTCTTTGGGCAGGGATTTTTAGCTTGCCAATGCTTTCCGTCATCTTTGCCGCAGTTGGCATTATGGGCGGTAAAATGGTCGGGGTAGATTTCCTGGGTGCCGATGAAGGCGCTTATTGGAGCGGCATGGAAAGCAGCGTGCAATTCTATAAAGATGTCTTGAATGGCACCATTATTAAAAGTTTTGTATTCGCATTAATTTGTACCTGGATTGCGGTGTATCAAGGCTATGCTTGTGTCCCGACATCGGAAGGTATTGCAACTTCTACAACGCGTACAGTCGTGTATTCTTCGCTGTGCGTTTTAGGCTTTGACTTTGTGTTGACTGCGGTCATGTTCGGAGGTGTTTAATGAAATCACGTACTAGTGAGCTGGCCGTTGGTGTTTTTGTTATTTTGTTTGCGATTGCCTTATTTTTCCTGGCGATGCGTGTCAGTGGTCTGGTCGGACACAATATTTCCGACAGCTATAAAATGACAGCGACTTTTGAAAATGTAAATGGGATCAAGCCGCGTGCTAAAGTGGCATTGAGTGGTGTGAAAGTGGGGCAGGTGGATGACATTACCCTGGATCCAGTGACGCGTCTGGCGACCGTGCATATGACCCTAGATGGCTCCTTGACCTCGTTTAATACTGAACAGTTAAAGCAGGTTCAGCAGGAAGCACTGGAAGAGTTACGTTATAGTTCAGACTATACTGCGGCTACCCCTGCGCAACAAAAAGACATGGAAAAACAACTCTTAGCTAACATGAAATCCATCACCAATATTGATGAGGATGCTTATATTATGGTAGCGACCAATGGGTTATTGGGTGAAAAATACCTGAAAATTATTCCAGGTGGTGGTCTGAACTATTTGCAGCGCGGTGATCAGATTGCCAATACCCAAGGCACCATGGAAATTGAAGATTTAGTGACGAAGTTCATTACTGGCGGTGCCGGTAAATCGTCGGATAGTCAAGAAACTGCCCCAGAACAGGCGACAGTTTCAGAATCGACTGATGCAGAACCTGCATTTGTTGAATAATAGATTGAGGAGATTTCAGTGAAGACTTTAGTAAAACAAACGCTTACAGCAAGCATTCTTTCCACAATGGTTGCTGGTACAGTGTTTGCTGCACCGTCTGAAGCACCACCTGCTTTTATTAAAAAAGTGGCAGATGGTTTGATTGAGCGCCTCAAAGCTGATAATGCAAAATTGCAGAACAATCCGGCGCTGGTCAAAGCGATTGTCCGCCAGAATTTGGATCCATACATTGATTCACAGTCTTTCACGCGTATTGTGATGGGGACTTATGCAACGAACCAGTATAGTACGGCTGCACAGCGCGCACAGTTTGAAAAGAATTTCCGTGAAACGCTCATTGAAAATTATGGTTCTGCATTTTCCAAGTTCAGCAATCAGACCTATAGCGTACGTCCATACAAGGCTAGCAATAGCAAAAACCCTGTTGTAACCATCGACTTTAATAATAAAGGCGAAAAAATTCCGGTAGCGTTTCAGCTGGTGGACAAAGGTTCACAATGGAAAATCCGCAACATCAATGTATCGGGTATTGATCTAGGTTTGCAATTCCGTAACCAGTTTGCTGCGACAGTCAAACGTAATGGCGGTAACATAGATAAAGCTATTGCTAACTTCAAACCGGATGCAGAAGCTGCAATCGACAAGAAATAATCAGATAGGTGAGCCGTGATTGTATTCAAGGATCAGGAATTGCAGGTTTCAGGCAAGATTGACTATGCTAATGCGCAGGACTATTACTTAGATGGTCTGCGTGTGGTTCAGTCGCAGAGCAAGTTTCCGCTTGTGGTTAATCTGGCTGGGCTTGAAAGTGGCAGTACTTTGGCTTTGGCAGTATTGGTGCGCTGGTTGCGCCAGACTCCTCAAGCGCAAGGACTACAGTTTAAAGCTGTCCCTGCTAAAATGATGAATATCATTCAGGCCTGTCATTTACAGGATGATTTACAAATCATTCAGTAAATAAAAAAGCACCGAAAGGTGCTTTTTTATTGTTGATACATTTTAAAAGTAAATTCCTTCCTTTATCAAAAGGAGGTTAGGAAGGATTAAAATATGACCTCACCCTAACCCTCTCCTAAAAGGCATAGGTATCTACACATCTATGAGATACCTAATGCCATTGTGGCTATCTCATTGAGTTCATCTATTGAATATTCCGAGAGCAGTTGAAGAGTGTTCAGTAAAATCGAAAGCCCTGCCAATAAGGCAGGTGCACTTTCCAACCTACCTCTTTTCTGCTGCCGACCTGAAAGACGGGTGAGAAATACACGAATTTTCTGATGGTGTTCATCTTCAGAACGCTGGATTCGCCAAGTTAAAACACAAGCCATACAGCTAATCAGTAACCGCCTTAAAATGGCTTCAGGTCTGGTCTGAAGCCATGCTTCAATATCATGACCTGCCTGCTTGAGCAGCTTGAAATAGCATTCAATTGTCCAGCGCCAGTAATACCAGGTCGTCATCTCTACCGTAGTAATCTCTGATGGAACATTGCTGATTAGTGACCATCTTGCGACGGTCTTATCCTGATCATCTTTCACTACGGCAACAATTAATCTGGCTTCAATCGCACTCCCTGGCTGGGGAGCAACCCGTTGGCCTGAATCGTCATTTCTCTTCGGTTTTGCTGCACGTGTTATCCGGATAGCAGTTTCTCCCACATGCAACATATGCCGGTTTCCTTTATAGGCAATCGGCTGGACCTGCTGCGTTTCTACTCGTTCTGCGGCTTCTGCAACTTTGCATGTTTTGCCCTGATGCTCAATTCGATGGCCTTCTTTCGCCCGAATCAGCCATTTAAAACCCTGGCTGCTCATTTCCCTTAGGTGGGCAATGGAGTCACCTTCACGATCAATGATATGAACACATGTTTTCTCAATGGGATATTGTTCAATCACTTTGATTTGTTCGGTAAGTGAATCTAGATGAGATTTGCGCCCAGCAGAGTGTTGACTGAATGTGGAATAGCAGCCTGAGGCATCTGATAGTGTCTGCGCCAGTGGCGCAATAGGTAGTCCCGAGGCTGCATCAACCAGCAGACTGCTTTGCAATTCATAGCCTGAATCATATTGATGGGTTCTTTGCAGGCGCTGAATTTTATGATGGTGTTTCACATACTGTAGCTGAGACCAGTCATGAACAATCAATGCATATTGATGCGGTGATGCCTTGATCTGTTCACATGCAAGATGTTCAATTGGCTGGTTTAACTGACTAAAAGAGATTTTGTCATTATTCAGGAATCGCCAGACCGCTTGTGTGGTTGCGAAACTCGACTTTTGGGCAGAAGCCAGGTCTTTGATTGCCGGAGCAAGTGAAGCAAGAGGGTTCATATTGAGCTTTACAAGGCTGTTATAGCGCTTGACAAGACGCTGATCCAGGCCAGAGATGTTAAATTGAAGAGCATGCTCTTCAATTTAACGCAAAGTTCAGGAATTGTGTAGATACCTATGCCTAAAAGGAGAGGGAACTTCCTCTCTAAATTTATGGAGAGAAATGATATTTTTAAAAACTACTATCTCAATAAATATTGGAAGTCCTCTCTCCCTATGGGAGAGAGTTAGAGAGAGGGTGAAGAAATTAAATCCACTTCTTCCATCTAAAGTAAATCAATGGCCCGATTAAAAAGCCGATCAAAATAATACTGACCATAATGAAGCTCATGGAGCCTTGTGCAAAAGGCAGAACTTCGGTATTCATGCCATAAATACTGGCAATGAGCATCGGCGGTGCAAGCATACTTGGCAGGATCGAGAATCGACGAATCGTATCGTTCTGTTCCGTGTTAATGAATCCGGACGTGGTATCGAGCAGGAAGCGCACTTTCTGAAACAGGAAGGCATCATGTTCAACCAGCGAGCGCACATCTTCACTGAGTTCTCGGATATCCGCATCATAAATATGACTGCCCAAGGCGCGTGGACGAGACAGGAAAGTCAGAACACGACGTAAATCGATCAGACAGAGCTGCGCTTTACCAAGCATATCTTCCAGTTGAGCCAGACGGGTAATCATGTCATCCAGATCGAGAATCTGCTCGCGATGGCGATTATTCAACACTTCAGTTGAATATTTCTCTAAATCTTTATGTACATCTTCCAGAATATCGGCCAGCTCATCCAGTTTGGCTTCGAGCAGGCCCAATAAAATCCAGGTTGGATCTTTATAATCGATTTCATAATCATTGCGGCGCGCACGGGCACGGAAGGCACGAAAGGCCACCAGCTTTTCGCCACGCAAGGTAAACAGACGGTCCTTATGCAGAATGAATGCTACGGTTTGTACCGTCGCCAGCATGCTGGATTCATCTTCGTTTTCGTTCTCGACCTGATAGTTTTTATTTTTGGTTAAAAAATAGGTACTGATATGCAAAATACCGTCATCATCACGGTAAAATCGGGCACTAGAGGAGATATCTTCCAGCGATTTTAAGGTCGGTAAGTTTTGCGCATAGGCATCTAGAATCCATTGCTGCTCTTCTTGTGAAGGTGCAATCAGATCAAGCCATACTAAATCTGGATGCAGGTCGAAATCACCATTAATCGTGATATCTTCTAAGCTACCGCGCTCTGTGGCGTAAAAGGCTTCAAGCATGCTGTCTTTTCTCCCTGGCGCAGTATGTGAATTGGAATGGGTGTATTTTAGACAAGGAATTGAATAAAAACACTGATATTAAGCAGTTATTTTTGGAAAAAACGCGCTTGCAGCGATTTCGTACAATATAGCGTCAATTGGAGAGTGAAATGATGAATTCTATCGCAATTTTTTGTGGTTCAGCACTGGGCTCCGATCCTCTCTATGCCCAGATTGCCGAAAAGGTTGGCCAAACCTTGGCAGCAAGACATCAGACGCTGGTCTATGGCGGTGGTCGTTCTGGTTTGATGGGGATTATCGCTGATAGTGCTTTGGCTGCTGGTGGCAAGGTGATTGGTGTAATTCCAAGACAGTTGGTCAATCGTGAACTGGCGCATCCGCATATTACCGAGCTATTTGTGGTCGATAATATGCACGAACGTAAAACCCGCATGTCGGAACTGGCACAGGGATTTATTGCCATTCCGGGTGGTGCAGGAACGTTGGAAGAAATTTTTGAACAATGGACCTGGGCACAGTTGGGAATTCATAAAAAGCCTTGTGCTTTTTTAAATGTAGATGGTTTCTATGATGATTTACTCAAATTTATCCATATGACGACCGAGAAAGGTTTTACCAAAGCGCGCTTTAGCGATGCTTTAATTGTGAGTGATAATCTGGATGATATTTTGCGCCAGTTTGAAAGTTATCAGCCGCCTGAAGCGAAATGGGGTATGGTCGATCAGACCGATCTTGTAAAATAAGCTGTCCACAGCATGATTTGTAGAAAATAAATGAAAGTGATTACGGTGGCTGCAGCCATTATTTTAAATGAAGCGCAGCAACTGCTGGTGGTTCGTAAAAAAGGGACGTCCTGCTTTATGCAGGTTGGTGGCAAGCTGGAGCCAAATGAAGCACCAGAAGCAACGATGTTGCGTGAAATTCAGGAAGAAATTGGCACACAGGCACAGATTCAGCAATTCATTGGGCGTTTTGAAACCCAGACGGCGAATGAACCAGATCATCAACTGGTGAGTTATGTCTATTGGGTAAGTCTGGATCAAGCACCAAAAATTGAAGCGGAAATTGCCGAAATGAAATGGGTCGATCTGGATGAAAAAGAGCTACGACTCGCACCCTTGACCACTGAAATTGTGATTCCTTGGGTGAAGTCGCAGTTACTCGCCCAAGCTTAAATTTTCAGATTTGAGCACCTGCCAGACAGGCTGCATAAACTTTTTGACAGCCCAGTTGTTCAAGTGTTTGGCTCAGTGCTCGAATCGAGCTGCCGGTCGTCACCACATCATCAATAATCAGCACCCGACGGTAACGCAGCTTGGAAATGGTACTGATCTGGAATTGTGATTGGATGTCTTCAATCCGCTCCAGCCGGCTTAGGCCCTTTTGCGAGTGTTGTTTCATTCGTCGAACAGGTTGCCAGATGGGTACATTCAGCTTTTTCGCCACATGTTTTGCCAGCACCAGAGATTGATTATACCCGCGCTCTGCCAGACGCTCATTCGAGATCGGCATCGGTACAATTGCACTGACTTTAGGCAGGTCTAAACTTAACAGCGCACCTGCCAGTAAATTTTGCAAATGCAGTGTCTGTTCATATTTAAACAGTTGAATCAGCCGGTCCATCGGATAGGCATAGTCGCAGGCAATCTGTAACTGCATTTCCTGCCGTTGAATGGTTTGATGTGCCCAGGGTAATTGTCGCCAGCAATCTTCACAGACTGAATGAATGGACTGATGATCGGTCAGACAGAGCTGGCAGGGCTGTAAGCGGGTCAGCCAGGATTTTCCATGTTGCAGTAATTTAAACATAGGCATAGCGCGGTGCTTCCGGTAGCCAGCGTTGCAATAATGCTTCGGCCTGATCGGGATAATCCTTGAGCATCTGCTGAGCCACATAATGTGCCTGATTGAGCAGGTGATCATCACGTTCAAGTTTGGCCACACGGAAATTCATGTCCCCGGTCTGTTTGGTCCCGAGCAGCTCACCCGGGCCACGTAACTCCAGATCTTTCTCGGCAATCATAAAACCATCATTGGTTTCGCGCATGATTCTTAAACGTTCCTGACCATTTTGCGAAAGTGGATGCTTATACAGCAGGGCACAGAAGCTGGCTTTGGCGCCACGACCGACCCGGCCACGTAGCTGATGCAATTGAGATAGACCCAGACGCTCGGCATTTTCAATCACCATAATGGAGGCATTGGGTACATCGACGCCGACTTCGATCACGGTGGTGGCAATCAGGAGCTGTAATTCATTATTTTTAAACTGCTGCATTACCGCCTGTTTTTCATCGGCTTTCATCTTGCCATGTACCAGTCCGATATTCAGCGCAGGAAAGCGCTCGCGAATTTCGGTAAAAGTCGCTTCGGCAGCTTGAGCATCTAGGGTTTCGGATTGCTCTACCAGGGTGCAGACCCAGTAGGCCTGCTTACCTTCAGCACAGTTGCTGGCAATCCGTTGCAAGACTTCTTCGCGTCGATCTAATGGAATGGTCACGGTCTGAATCGGGGTACGGCCCGGCGGAAGCTCGTCAATCACCGAGGTATCCAGATCACCATAGGCAGACATGGCCAGTGTGCGGGGAATCGGAGTCGCAGTCATCACCAGTTGATGCGGAGACATACCATCTAGCCCTTTATTTCTGAGTGCAAGGCGCTGATCCACACCAAAGCGGTGCTGTTCATCAATAATCACCAGACCCAGTTTGGCAAACTCGACATTTTCCTGAAACAGGGCATGCGTTCCGATCACCAGATGGGCGCTGCCATCCCGAATCACCTGTTCCGCTGCGGCGCGAGCTTTACCTTTTTGCTTGCCGGAAAGCCAGGCCACATTTAAGCCCAAAGGCTCAAACCAGCGTTTAAAATTCAGATAATGCTGCTCGGCCAGAATCTCGGTCGGTGCCATCAAGGCCACTTGCCAGCCTTCCTCTAAGGCATGGCAGGCTGCGACACCGGCCACTAGGGTTTTACCTGCACCAACATCGCCTTGCACCAGACGCAACATCGGTTTATTGCTTTTTAAATCCTGCACGATTTCTCTGGATACACGTTTTTGCGCACCGGTCATTTCAAAAGCCAGACTGGCTAAGAGCTGTTTGGCATAGGTTTTACTGGGCGCAAATGAAGGCGCTTCGACTTGCTGAATAAAGGCCCGACGTGTCAATAAACTGATCTGATGCGCCACCAGCTCTTCAAAGATCAGGCGTTGCTGTGCAGGATGCGAGCCTTGTGCCAGCTGCAGCATATTGGCGTTGACTGGTGGATGATGGATATATTCCAGTGCCTGTTTCAGCGCATAACCGTTACTAAATTTTGCTGGCAGCAATTCAGGCAGATGGTCGCTATACTGAGCCAAGGCCTGCTGAATATAATCCCGTATTTTTGGCTGGGTCAGACCTTCAGTCGCAGGGTAAATCGCCGTGAGCTGGGTTTGAGGTAAAGGTGTGTCCTCAGTAATGACTTGCAGTTCGGGATGATACATTTCCAGACCGCGCGCACCAACCCGCACTTCACCAAAAATTCTTAAACGGTTACCCAGTTTGCAGCGGTCAGTAATGCCTTTATAAATATGATAAAAACGTAAAGTGACTTTGCCAAAATCATCATCTAGCAGCACAGCCATGGATTTGCGTTTGCCAGGGGGGAAATCCACACCTTTAACGATGCCTTCCAGCAGATAGCTGTGTCCCACGCTCAATTGATTCATAGGAATGATCGTGCTACGGTCTTCATAGTCACGTGGTAGATGAAAAAGCAAATCATCAGTATTGAAGATATTTAGTTTTTCGAGTAATGCAGCGGCGGCATTGCCAACGCCTTGTAACTGATGGACTGCAGCCATGTCCCCTCAACCAGATTTGTGATTCGGTGCTCAATGCATATTTTATTTATCGGTTATGGTAAAACATCCCGACGTGTGGCTAAACAACTATTTGAGCAAGGTCATCAAATTAGCACAATTAGCCAGAGTCCCAAAACAGATTCATTCGCAACTCATCTGATTCAGGATGTGCATCAACTGGATTTAACAGCAGTTCCTCCGATTGACTGGGTCTATGTATTACTTAGTCCAAAACAAAGTACGGTTGAAGGCTATCAGCAGACTTATCTGGATTCGGTTCAACCTATTGTGGCTGCCTTGAAACAGCATCCGGTGAAGCGGATTATGGTGGTGTCATCGACACGAGGGTATGGACAAGATTCCGGTGAAATCGTAGATGACGAAACTAAAATTCACCCGAATGATGCTCAGGGCAAAATCTTGCAGCAGATGGAGCAGGCTTATTTCACTGCTTATCCTGAGCAATCTACCATCATTCGTCCGAGCGGCATTTACGGTACTTCAGTTGCGCGTCTGCAAAAAATGGCTGCTTCTATGACGTGCTATCCAAATTTGCACTGGTCCAACCGGATTCATATTGAAGATTTATCACGTTTCTTGTCACATATGATTCATGTGGAACATCCGGAATCTTCTTATATTGTGACCGATAACCAGCCAAAATTATTGCATGAAATATTGCAATGGTTCCAACAGCAGCTGGGACTTCCTTTGTTGCAAGTAGAAAGTGAGCAGGTGACAGGTAAGAAACTTTATGCGACTCGAATGCAGAAAATGGGATTTGAGTTAGAGCATCCAGATTGTTATGAGGATTATTTGGGGGTGATGAGGAAAAATAATCCCTCCTAGCCTCCCTTTTTAAAGCATAGGTATCTACACATCTATGAGATACCTAATGCCATTGTGGCTATCTCATTGAGTTCATCTATTGAATATTCCGAGAGCAGTTGAAGAGTGTTCAGTAAAATCGAAAGCCCTGCCAATAAGGCAGGTGCACTTTCCAACCTACCTCTTTTCTGCTGCCGACCTGAAAGACGGGTGAGAAATACACGAATTTTCTGATGGTGTTCATCTTCAGAACGCTGGATTCGCCAAGTTAAAACACAAGCCATACAGCTAATCAGTAACCGCCTTAAAATGGCTTCAGGTCTGGTCTGAAGCCATGCTTCAATATCATGACCTGCCTGCTTGAGCAGCTTGAAATAGCATTCAATTGTCCAGCGCCAGTAATACCAGGTCGTCATCTCTACCGTAGTAATCTCTGATGGAACATTGCTGATTAGTGACCATCTTGCGACGGTCTTATCCTGATCATCTTTCACTACGGCAACAATTAATCTGGCTTCAATCGCACTCCCTGGCTGGGGAGCAACCCGTTGGCCTGAATCGTCATTTCTCTTCGGTTTTGCTGCACGTGTTATCCGGATAGCAGTTTCTCCCACATGCAACATATGCCGGTTTCCTTTATAGGCAATCGGCTGGACCTGCTGCGTTTCTACTCGTTCTGCGGCTTCTGCAACTTTGCATGTTTTGCCCTGATGCTCAATTCGATGGCCTTCTTTCGCCCGAATCAGCCATTTAAAACCCTGGCTGCTCATTTCCCTTAGGTGGGCAATGGAGTCACCTTCACGATCAATGATATGAACACATGTTTTCTCAATGGGATATTGTTCAATCACTTTGATTTGTTCGGTAAGTGAATCTAGATGAGATTTGCGCCCAGCAGAGTGTTGACTGAATGTGGAATAGCAGCCTGAGGCATCTGATAGTGTCTGCGCCAGTGGCGCAATAGGTAGTCCCGAGGCTGCATCAACCAGCAGACTGCTTTGCAATTCATAGCCTGAATCATATTGATGGGTTCTTTGCAGGCGCTGAATTTTATGATGGTGTTTCACATACTGTAGCTGAGACCAGTCATGAACAATCAATGCATATTGATGCGGTGATGCCTTGATCTGTTCACATGCAAGATGTTCAATTGGCTGGTTTAACTGACTAAAAGAGATTTTGTCATTATTCAGGAATCGCCAGACCGCTTGTGTGGTTGCGAAACTCGACTTTTGGGCAGAAGCCAGGTCTTTGATTGCCGGAGCAAGTGAAGCAAGAGGGTTCATATTGAGCTTTACAAGGCTGTTATAGCGCTTGACAAGACGCTGATCCAGGCCAGAGATGTTAAATTGAAGAGCATGCTCTTCAATTTAACGCAAAGTTCAGGAATTGTGTAGATACCTATGTTTTTAAAGGGAGGAATCCCCCTCCTTTTCAAAGGAGGGGTTAGGGGAGGATTTTATTTAAAAGACCTCTCCCTATCCTCACTTGCACTTCGTTTTAAAAGCCGTGCTTTAAAACTCGCTCAGGAGAGGGAATACTCATATTTAAATAATGGCATTAGCTTTCCAATTTTCACTTCTTATAAATTCTTAAATAAAAAGAGAGGCCTTAGCCTCTCTTTTTATTTAATTTAAACTTACTTCTTTTTCCGCTTCGCACGTTTCTTGGCTTGTTCAGCCGCAACTGCATCCAAAGCTTCTTTCAGTTCTTCATCCGTAAAGTCGGTGATGTGATGCAACATCTGCAACTTCACTTCATCCAATACCAAATCTGCATATTGCGCCACATTCGTCAGCTGTTCATCAAAGACAATCGCATTGTCTTCATTGGTACACAGATAACCTTTTTGGGTTAAGACTTTAATAAAGCTCTGGAATAGGGCTTTGTCGAAGAACTCAGGTGAGTTGAACTCATATAGCACAGACAGGCGTTGACCAACCAGGTAACTGAGCTCTTCGACCTGACGGGTCGAGATATTGCCAGAACCACGTTGGGTAATCAGTGCCAAAGTCATGTAATAACGTTCCAGACTTTGAGTTACGGGCGCAGCCAGAATTTCAAGCTGATGATGCGCTTCCGTATTCGGTGCCGGTGCAATCAGGTTTTCACCATCTTGTGTAATCAGTTTCGAGGCAATTAAGCTGTCAATATGCGCATTCACTTGATCCTGAATTTCATCTTCATGCCATTTTAAGAACAGTTCGGCTTTGAGGAATGGATACAGGGTACTACTGATATTCACGACATCATGACGGCGAATGGTACCGTTATGTTCAACTAGGGCGGCTATCAGGGAGGGCAGCACAAAAGTGTGCACAATATTATTGCGGAAATAGGTCAGCAGAACGGCCTGATTGTCTTCAATGGCAATGATATCGCCCAGTACATGCTTGACTCGCTTGATCAGTTTCAGCTTCATTGCATAGGCAATAATTTCCTTGCCAGAAAGTGGCGTCACCTGCATGCGCTCATCATAAGGCAGGGCAGCCAGCAAGGTGCGATAGGTATCTAGCTGTTTGATACAGATCTCTTCATCCAGCGTATGTTTCGGCGTAGCCAGCAAGATTAAAGACAATAACGATACCGGATTGATCACCACCGCACTGTTGATATTTTCCAGAATAGCCTGTGCCGAGCTATTCACCGCATCAGAAACCGCTTGTGGAATCGGATCGTCATTCTTTTCGATTTTGATATTTTCTGCGCCATGCTGTTTCAGAATGTCATCCAGAAATACCGGGTTCCCGAAGTTTAGGTGCACCTTGCCAAAAATACGTTCAATCTTGCGCAGGGTTTTCAAAATACCAAAAATAGACTCGGCTTCTTTTGGCTTGCCACTCATCTCACCGACATAGGTACCACCTTCCATTAGGCGTTCATAGCCGATATAGGTCGGTACAAACACAATCGGTTTGGATTTGCCACGTAAATGACCATGCACGGTCATTGCCAGCATCCCGGTTTTTGGCGGTAGCAAACGACCGGTACGTGAACGGCCCCCTTCAATAAAGTACTCGAGCGGGGTATTACGTGACAGGACGCTATACAGATATTCTTTAAACACCGTGGTATAGAGCGCATTGCCGCGGAAAGTACGGCGAATAAAGAAAGCGCCACCACCGCGCAAAATCTGACCGACAAAAGGCATATTCAGGTTATCGCCCGCAGCGATATACGGCACCATCAAGCCACGACGATAGATCACATAAGACAATAACAAATAGTCAATGTGACTGCGGTGACATGGGGTATAGACAATTTCATAATCCTTGGCCAGTTCACGCACGGTACTGAAATTATGCACTTCCACGCCGTCATAAAGCTGGGTCCATAAGCGGGTCAGGGCCTTGTCGGCAAAACGTACGGTAGAATGAGAATAGTCGGAAACGATTTCGTTCAGATAACCGATGGCGCGACGTTCAGACTCCAGCATCGAGATTTTGCTACGAATACTGTCATTGCGAATCGCTGCCTGTACATCTGGTGACTTGATCAGGCCATGCATGACATTACGGCGGTCGGACAGATCCGGCCCGAGAATGACTTCGCGCTGACCATCCAGGTAATCATTTAAAGTGCTGACAATATAGGTGGCCGGCGCTGAATTTGGATACGTCTCTTTAGCAAAGTTAATCAAGGTGCGTAAAGACTGCGATTCATGGAACTCTAAATAAGACTGGCGACCATGCAGGCCGATATTGACCAGTTGTTTGACCCGGCTTGGCGTAGACCAGGTATCGGTAAATAAAAGCTTAAACCAGGAATCTTCTTTCTCCGGTTCACGTCCCCAAAGTACTGTTACCGGTACCAGTTCGACATCCAGTTCAGGATGCTGTTCCAGGATTTCAATCAGGCGTAACAGGCGCGGCGGGAAAGCATGCGGTGGTGAGCTGAGCAGATTATTTTCATCATGATGCTGTAAAAACAGTACTGATGCTTTTTCCTTACTGTTACCGAGTTGCATTGGATCAAGTGCAGCCGGCAATTTTAAGCGGCGCGTTTCTGCATCGACAACCAGTGCATTACTACGTGAATGGTTCTGTAAAACGTAGCAGACCAGCTTTTGCGATTCTGCTGCAGTCTGATCAGATTTAGGTGCTGTCACTTCACTTGGTACTTCCCCAAGAACATGAGGGGTAACCACAAGATCAAGTAACTTACTTGAAAGCTTGCGATACATTTGACCAAAGCCATTCTTGGACATAGCTGCTCCTAATTTTACTGACCAAAACCACAGGACTTCTGAGGGAATTTATTTTGCGGGTTTCTAAAGCGAAACAATATATCTTTTTTTAACAACTTCAACAGAAGTGCTTCAATTTTAGCGTGAAAGCAGGTGCTTTTCCTAGTCACTTATGACATCAGTATGACAGAACAGTCATGCAAACTTTAGAGTTTCGGTCTGATTTTGTGGCAGAATATTCCAGATCAATTATTTAGATCCGTTTTTCCATTTTGGATATCTCCAATATTAGATAGGTTGCTTATGAATGCCTTAACACAGGAACTGGTCGAGCTGCTCAGCTTAGAAAAGTTAGAAGAAAACATTTTCCGGGGAATCAGCCGGAATCTGGTGGGCAAGCGCGTGTTCGGTGGGCAGGTTTTAGGGCAGGCACTACGCGCCGCGTCTTATACCACAGACCGTCCAGCACATTCATTACATGCCTATTTTCTGTTTGGCGGGGATGTCAATGCACCGATTATTTATGAAGTGGATCGTATCCGTGACGGCAAGAGCTTTGTCAGCCGTCAGGTGCGCGCTATTCAGCATGGCCGTACCATTTTCATGTGTATGGTGTCTTTCGCGCATCAGGAAGAGGGCCTGAATTACCAGATTTCAGAGCCTGAATATCCACCGGCAGAAAGCCTGAAAAATGAAGCAGAGCTGATCAAGCAGATTATTGAGTTTATTCCGGAAAATGTTCGTGCATCTTTCACTCGTGATCGTCATGTGGAAATTCGTCCGGTCAATCCGCAAAATCCATTCCAGCCTCAACCTGAAGCACCGTCTTATGCGCACTATATCCGTACGCATGACCGTATTGCTGCAGAAGTCGATCAGATCTCCTTGCATCAGGCCATTGCTGCTTTCTATTCTGACTTTACCTTGATGACCACGGCGCTTCGTCCACATGGTCTGAGTTATATTTCGCCAAGCTTACAATGTGCCAGTATTGACCATGCCATGTACTTCCATAAACCATTCCGTGCGGATGAATGGATGCTTTACGATATGGATGCCACCCAGAGCGCCAGTTCGCGCGGCCTGAATTTTGGCCGGATGTGGCAGAACGGCGAGCTGGTCTGCAGTACCTCTCAGGAAGGTCTGATCCGCTTACGTGAAATCGAAACACAATAAGTTTGTAGTCTGTCAAAAAGCCGAATCCTAGATTGGGTTTTTTGTTTTTAAGCCGGATGAAAAAGGCCATTTGATGCCATGCTTCAACCATGCGTTTATAAAATATTACTCGATTCTATAGACACTGCATGGCATAGTGCGGCTTAAGATCAATATTAAAAATGCATGAAAAGATGAGCTTAAATACGCAAATTTTAATTGCCGCCGTATTGGGGGTGCTGTTTGGATTTCTATTGACGATATTTCCGCAGACCTCATTTTTTGATATCAGCTTATATGGCATCGGCATCGTCAGCAGTATTTTTATTGGCTTGTTAAAAATGCTGTTAGTGCCGCTGATTTTTAGCTCGATCGTGGTCGGCGTATCCAATCTGCAGGCGGGTGGGCAGCTAAGCCGCACCTGGAAAATTACCCTGATGTGCTGTGTGACCACCACTACCTTGGCACTTATTTTAGGTCTGGCGTGTGCGCATCTGTTTGATGTCGGTAAGGGTGTGGATGTGCTGATGTTCCAGGATGCCATGGCACAACATCAAACACCGGATACGCTGACGCCTTCTTCTTTCTTTACCAACTTTATTCAAAATACCTTGATCAATCCCTTTAAAGCATTTTCGGATGGCAATGTCTTGGCGGTGGTAGTCTTTGCGCTATTTGTTGGTGTGGCACTGGTTGCGGGAGGAGATAAATTTCGTACCGTGCGCAAGCTGAGTCACCAGTTTTTCGAAATCATGATGTTGATGATTGGCTGGGTAATGAAACTGGCACCACTCGGTATTTTTGCCTTATTGGCCAAATTAATTGCCACTGAAGATGTTTCGGTTCTTAGTCGTCTGGCTGAATTCGCTGCGGTAGTCACCGGTACGACGATTTTTCATGGCATCGTGGTCTTGCCTTTATTGCTATGGATTTTCGGCAAGATGGATCCGGTCACGTTCTTTAAAGGCACACGTGCTGCCTTGATTACTGCCTTTGCCACCAGTTCCAGTTCGGCCACCATGCCCCTGTCGATGAAATGCGCACAGGAAAATTTAGGGGTACGCCCACATACCGCAGGCTTTGTAATTCCACTTGGGACCCAGTTAAATATGGATGGTACGGCGCTGTATGAAGCAGCTGCAGCTCTGTTTATTGCCAATTTAATGGGGCTGGATCTGAGTCTGGGGCAGCAACTGGTGGTCTGCGCGACTGCGATGATTGCATCCTTAGGTGCACCGGGGATTCCGAGTGCCGGTATGGTGACTATGATTATGGTCTTGCAATCGGTAGGTTTGCCTGCCGAGGCAATTGCCATTCTGTTGCCGATCGACCGTTTACTGGATACCGTACGTACAGTGGTGAATGTTCAGGGAGATATGATGATCAGCGTGGTGGTGGACCGGCATACGCGTGAACCCGATCTTCAAGCTACAGATAGCTAAAACATTTAAAAAAATAAAAAAAAGCAGGTATTTGACCTGCTTTTTTATTTGTACGTTGAGTTTTAATAAATCAAGAATGATCACAGATCATTTAGGTGATATGGTCTTAATCCGCTGAACGCTTATTCTGATTTAGCTCATCTGCCGCTTTAAGCTCGGATTGATCCTGCTCAAGCAATTCCAGCGGTTCTTCAGCTTCATTTAAATCATGAGTCGATACTTCAGCATGCTCAGAATCAGCTTCACTAAGCTCGAGCTCTTCAAGCGGTTCATCAGATTCATTCAAATCATGCGCTGATGCTTCCGGAATGCTGTCCAGATCATATTCAGATGCTTGATCTAAGGTAAAGTTCAAACGGCCACCCATGACGCTGGCCAGTTCTTCTAAACCTTGTTTGTTCATGGAGGAAAACAGTTGAATCGAGAAATCCAGCTTCATCTTTTTCAATGCCGCTTTGACTTCCTGCAAGGCTTTGGATGCAGGACCACGGTTTAGTTTGTCAGATTTGGTCAATAACACATGCACGAACAACTGGCGGGAATAAGCCCATTCCAGCATCATTACATCAAAGTGTTGCAGGGGATGACGGATATCCATCAACAATACCAGGCCTTGCAAGCTTTGACGGTGAATCAGGTAATTTTCCAGTTCTTTTTGCCAGACCAGTTTCATTTTTTCAGGCACAGCCGCATAACCATAACCGGGTAAGTCGACCAGACGCTGATCCGGATTACCCAGGCTGAAAAAGTTGATCATCTGGGTACGGCCAGGTTTTTTCGATGCACGTGCCAACTGTTTCTGGTTGGTCAGGGCATTAATCGCACTAGACTTACCCGCATTCGAGCGGCCGGCAAAAGCAATTTCATAGCCTGTATCTTCTACACAAAGACTGAGTTTGGGTGCACTCATTAAAAATTCGGCTTTGCGTAGCCAGTTGAGTGCGCGCACAGAATATTCAGTAATGGCAGAATCAACTTTTTTCTCGTAGCTGATCTTTTGCTTAGGCGCATGGGCTGTCTTACTGTTTTTGGATTTTCCTCTGCTGTGGTGCATAACTCAACTTCAATAAATGATCTACAATGAAACATTATAAAGGAAGTCGCACAGGCAAGCGAACTTTGCCGCAAGAATAAGTCACAAGACCTGACCCGGAAGACTTTAAAGATTAATCAGGCCGATCGGAGAATTTGTACTGAAACGCGCATTTCGTGGCCTAATCACATCTTTAAGCACATATTGGTCCAGACTGCTATAAAACTGTTCCACCGCATCATCTAAAATACCTTTTAAACCACAGGTCGGACGTAATACGCAGGGTGGGCTATTGCATTCCACTACATTGCTGTCGCGTTGCAGGATCCGCACAATCTGTCCCAGCTGGAGGTTCAGGCTGGCCGGATTTAAACGTATGCCGCCACCTTTACCACGTGTGGTAATCAGCCACTCCTGTTTCGCCATAAAATGCACGATTTTCATGGCATGATTTTGTGAAACCTGTAATCGCTCGGCAAGTTCTGCAATGGTATAGGGGAGATCACGTGGCTGTGCGACATACATCAGAATCCGAAGCGCATAGTCAGTGAATTTATTGAGTTGCATAACGTCAACAGCTAGAAAATGAAAGAATTGAATGTTAAAAGCTCCACGAATGGAGCTTTTAATCAGAATCTGATGCTAGTCTAAACCGTTTTTGCAATTAAAGCTTGAGCGGGGCAGACACTTCAACTACATCACCAACTTTGTAGTGGTCGATCAGTGTCTGTGCAACCGAGAATGCGGTTGGATTTTCTTCCGCTTTCACAGTAATTTGATATTGCTCGTTTTGCGCCTGATCAAAGCTAAACTGTTGTGGTTGACGAATGTGCTGTTCAGGCACCTGTACACGTACTGAAATATGTTCACCGGCTTCAGCACTTGCAATCGCTGCACCATCTTTAGCTTTAAGTGTAAAGATTTTACCTGCGTCGGTATCATTGACTGCTGCTACTTCAAATTCGCGCCAGCCCGCCCAGCCACCATTTTCAGAAGCTAGGGTGGCATATTTAGATTTTTCCACACCAATCAAAATATCTGCCAGTTGCATATACGCTTCTTTCCAGGCTGCAATCAGGTCTGAGTCCATGGGTACATCTAAAACTTCGCTGATCGAGTGCAACAGATTCTCACCGACAATCGCATATTGATCCGGTTGAATATCCAGGCTGACATGTTTAGTGGTAATGCGTTCGATGGCTTTGGCCAAAACGCCCGGATTGGTAATGTTTTCGGCATAGGCAAGTACTGCGGCAGCCAAGGCACGTGGTTGACGGCCAGTACTTTGATGATCCATGTTGAAGGTGTTTTTCAACTCTGGATGGTTTTTCAGCATGCGGTTATAGAAATACGTGGTAAGTGCTACGCCGTTTTCACGTAAAACAGGAACAGTCGCTTGTACAAGTTCAATATGTTGTGGAGTCATGAGAGCCGTCTACAGGTGTTTTTTAAAAGATGTATTTAAATTACATCTTTTAAAATGGCTTTACAATAGCGCATAGTCATAAAACCATAAAAAAATTATGGGATATAAGAATATCCCATAAAAAGTATGATGATGATCGGAAAAGGAGAGGAATTATTTGCGGCCAAACAGCGAACCCAGTAAGCCGCGCACAATTTTCTGCCCAGTACTCCCGCCCAGGCTGCGGGCAGCACTTTTGGCAAAGGTGCCGACAATATCCTGAGTCAGTTTTTCTCGTTGCTTGGCTGCGCGTTCAGCTTCTTTTTGCTGTTCTCGTGCCAGACGTTCCTGTTCTTTAATTTGCTGCTTGGCAAGAGCTGCTTGTTCCTTGCTTTGTTGTTTGGCAAATTCGGCGGCCTGAGCCTGTTGCTGGCGTTCTGCGACCTTGTTTTGCAGCATTTCGTGGGCGCTGTCCCGATCGACTGGCTGCTCATAAATACCGGCGACAATACTTTGCTGCATGAGAGCCTTGCGTTCTTCAAGCGAGATCGGTGTAAAGGATGAATGCGGCGGCATGACCCAGCCACGCTCTACAATTTGTGGAATGCCCTTTTCATCCAGGCAGCTAATTAGAGCCTCACCTACTGCTAACTCGGTAATCACCTGATCGACTTTAAATTCAGGATTGGCTCGGAAAGTCTCTGCTGCGGTTTTCACTGCTTTTTGATCTTTGGGAGTGAAAGCCCGCAAAGCATGTTGAACCCGATTGCCGAGCTGGCCTAAGACACTTTCAGGCAAGTCCAAAGGATTTTGCGTGACAAAATAAATCCCTACACCTTTCGAGCGAATTAGACGCACCACCTGCTCAATTTTTTCTTTCAGGGCAGGGCTGGCATTATCAAACAAGAGATGGGCTTCATCAAAGAAAAACACCAGTTTAGGTTTGTCCAGATCGCCGACTTCGGGAAGCTGTTCAAACAGCTCAGAGAGCATCCAGAGTAAGAACGTGGCATATAGCTTAGGCGTATTCATCAGCTTGTCAGCCGCCAACAAATTGATATTGCCACGTCCTTGACTATCCGTCTGCAAAAAGTCCATCAGATCCAGCGCCGGCTCGCCAAAAAACTGGTCACCGCCTTGGTCAGCCAGTGCTAACAAATTACGTTGAATCGCACCGAGACTGGCGGGTGAAAGATTGCCATATTCAGCTTTAAAGTCAGCCGCATGCTCAGAGACATAACTCAGCATCGCTTTCAGATCTTTAAAGTCGATCAGCAATAAACCCTGATCATCGGCAATCCGAAACACGGCAGATAAAACGCCTTCCTGGGTGTCATTCAGATTCAGTATTTGCGCCAGCAGCAGCGGGCCAATTTCAGAAATGGTAGTGCGAATCGGATGACCCTGTTCGCCAAATAAATCCCAAAACACCACTGGTGAGGCTGCAAAAGGAATGGACTCGATATTGAGACTTTTAATCCGTTCATCAAACTTGGGGCTGCTTTCACCTGCTTTGGCCAGGCTGGACACATCGCCTTTGGCATCGGCGAGGAATACAGGTACACCAATTCGAGAAAAGCTCTCCGCCAATACTTTTAAAGTCACAGTCTTTCCGGTACCAGTGGCACCTGCAATCAAGCCATGTCGATTGGCAAGTTGGGAATGCAGCACAATATCCTGTGTGGTATCCGCAGTTTTTTTAGCAATAACAATTGGTCTACCCATAGCTTTTCCTGTTATTTATTATTCGTTTTTAAGTTTTTTCATTTGTTCTAGTGCATGCTGAATATCTTGAATCAAATCTTCCGGATATTCCAGTCCAATACAGAAACGAACCAGCAAGCCGTCTTTTAAGTGTGAATGTTCCAGCACACGCATGTCTTTTAAGTTATATAGCATGACCAGACTGACAGGGCCACCCCAACTAAAGCCAAGCTTAAACAGTTTTAAGCTATCACAGAAATTCCGGATATCCTGCATTACGTATGTGCTGTCAAAGATCACGCTGACCAGGCCGGCACTATCACCTTGCTTGCAAATTTCTTTCCAGTACTGATGGCCTGCGCTGTCCGGGTCAGCAGGATGCAGCACCTGTACAAACTCGGCTTGCTGTTGAAGCCATGTCATTAATGCCAGTGCACTTTTCGACTGATGTTCATAGCGAAGTTGCATCGAAGCCAGACTGCGTTGTATCTGTGCCACATCATCACCAGAAACACTAATGCCCTGAATGGCATGTGCGCGGAACAGTTTGTGATGCAGGGCCTTATCTCGCGTAACCACCGAGCCCATCAGAATATCACCCCCGCCGCTTGGATATTTGGTCAGTGCATGTACCGTCATATCTACACTTAAATGCTCTTCACTAAAATCAAAGGCATCAAAAGCCAGACCTGCGCCCCAGGTATTATCCAGCGCAGTAAGAATATTGTGTGCCTGAGCTTTTTTCACTAAACCAGCCAGATCCGGAAATTCCAAGGTGACTGAGCCAGCAGCCTCGAGCCAGATCAGTTTGGCTTTATCTGTAGGCTGAAATGTATCAAGCTCTATGGGATTGTAGACCTTAACCGTAATTCCATAACGCTTTTCCAGATTGCGTAAATGTTCCATGTTTGGACCATAGATATTGTCAGCCACCCAAACCTCATCTCCTTGGCTTAAAAAGCAAGAATTCACGAGATTAATCGCGGATAAACCACTCGGTGCGAGCAGGTGATATAAACCACCTTCGAGCTGTGCGATGTTATCGCCCAGCGTAAAGGTCGTAGGCGTGCCATGCGTGCCATAACTATAGTCATAGTCATCGGTCCAATGGCGATTAAACAGGGCATCGGTATTGTTAAAGATAATCGTCGATGCACGATAGAGGGGAGGCTGAATGGTAGAAATCGCTTGAGGAGCCTTTCGTGGTGCATGAATGAGCGCTGTTTGAGGATTTTTTTTCACGTGAATGCTCTCAAATGTAATCAAATATTACTCTAGCTTAAGAGAATCTGTGACTCACTGCCAGTTACGTTGTGAATTGTTTAAAAACAACAAGTCTTATAAAAAGTTGGCTTCATTTTTGCAAAACCTAAATCTATATAGCTAAAAAAATAGGTTGAGGAGCATGAAGTCGTATTTAAAAGTGCATTATTTTCAGCATATTGCTGGTGAAGGTTTTGGTAGTTGTTATGAATTTTTAAAGCAGCATCAGGCGCACATTACAGCGACTGAATTTTTTGCTTTACCCGTGGATCGACCGCTGGAGATCGAGGCGCTGCCTGCAGTGGAAGAGGTGGATTTGCTGATCATTATGGGGGGAACCATGAGTGTGAATGATGAAGCAAATTTCCCTTGGTTAAAAATAGAAAAACGCTGGTTGCGTCGCTATCTTTCGCATGGCAAACCGGCAATTGGCCTGTGTCTGGGTGGGCAGTTGATTGCAAATGCTTTGGGTGCAGGTGTTAGTCGCAATCCAGAACAGGAATTGGGGTGGACCACGGTGCACAGAGTGGCGAATCTACCAGAGACGTGTTTTAGCCTGCCGGAGCAGTTTAATATTCTGCAATGGCACAATGAAACATTTGAATTGCCTAAAGGGGCAGTCCATCTGGCAGAAAATGAAGCCTGTCGTAATCAGATGTACCAGTTGGGTAGAAATGTATTGGGCTTCCAGTTTCATCCGGAAATTACCCCAGAAACACTCGAATTGTTTTTAGAAAATGAAGGAGAGCTTGCACAATTTTCAGGAAAATATGTGCAAAATTTATTTGAATTAAAAAAAACCACGAAGCAAAAATTTATTGAAGGAAATCAGATATTAAATCGTGCTATAGAATATGTTTTGGCAAAAACTGCCTAATATTTACACAATAAACTATTGTTTTAAGTCATAAATTGAAAACTTGGATAAAACCATAAAAGAGATTTGCTTATGCATTAAACAATGGCTATAATAAGCGACCCTTCAATAGGAAGGGGGTTAACTGCGAATAAAGTAGTTAACTATCGTTACAGTCGTGGCATCGATCATGACCTTAGTGATATTTCACTGCTCTTGACACTTGCCCACATAAAGTGGGGTGAGATGCGTCAAGAGTGATTCTTTATATATTTGGCTTGGAGTTTACTGGTATGTCTAACCAGAGAATTCGTATCCGTCTTAAGTCTTTTGATCATCGCCTGATTGATCAATCAGCTCAAGAAATCGTAGAAACCGCAAAACGTACTGGCGCACAAGTGTGTGGTCCAATTCCAATGCCAACACGCATTGAACGTTTTAACGTTTTAACATCACCACACGTAAACAAAGACGCGCGTGACCAGTACGAAATCCGTACTTACAAGCGTTTGATCGACATCGTTCAACCTACAGACAAAACTGTAGATGCATTGATGAAGTTAGATCTTGCAGCTGGTGTTGATGTTCAGATCGCATTGGGTTAAGGCTTTCGGGTTAATTAACACTCTAAGTTAATTAGGCCGCTTTTTTAGAGGTTTATGCACATGGCTATTGGTTTAGTCGGTCGCAAGTGCGGTATGACACGTATCTTTACAGATGCTGGTGTTTCTGTGCCTGTTACAGTGATTGAGGTTGATCCTAACCGCATCACTCAAATCAAAACGCTTGAAACTGATGGTTATCAAGCGATTCAAATCACTACTGGTGAACGTCGCGAATCTCGCGTAACTAACGCTCAGAAAGGCCACTTCGCGAAAGCGGGTGTTGCAGCTGGTCGTCTAGTTCAAGAATTCCGTGCTACAGAAGCTGATCTTGAAGGTCGTGAAGTTGGTGGTACGCTTACCGTTGAATTGTTCCAGGTTGGTCAAGTTGTTGACGTAACTGGTCAATCTAAAGGTAAAGGTTTCCAAGGTGGTGTTAAGCGTTGGAACTTCCGTACGCAAGATGCAACTCACGGTAACTCAGTTTCTCACCGTGTTTTAGGTTCTACTGGTCAAAACCAGACTCCTGGTCGCGTATTCAAAGGCAAAAAAATGGCTGGCCATTTAGGTGCTGAACGCGTAACTACACAGGGTCTTGAGATCGTTGCTATCGACACAGAACGTTCAGTTCTAGTTGTTAAAGGCGCGGTTCCTGGTGCTACTGGTGGCGACGTAATCGTTCGTCCTACGATCAAGGCCTGAGGGGAAATAACGTGAATTTAAATACTGTTTCCGGCTCTGCTGTTGAATTATCAGAAGTTGCGTTCGGTCGTGAATTTAATGAAGCTCTTGTTCACCAAGTGGTTACAGCTTATTTAGCTGGTGGCCGTCAAGGTTCAAAAGCTCAGAAATCACGTGCAGACGTTTCTGGCGGTGGTCGCAAGCCATTCCGTCAAAAAGGTACTGGCCGCGCTCGTGCTGGTTCTATTCGTAGCCCAATCTGGGTTGGCGGTGGTAAAACTTTTGCTGCTCGTCCACAAGACTGGTCTCAAAAAGTAAACCGTAAAATGTACCGCGGTGCTATGCAATGCATCCTGGCTGAACTTGTTCGTCAAGATCGCCTAGTTTTAGTTGAAGAGTTTGCTGTTGCGGCTCCAAAAACTAAAGAATTGCTTGCAAAACTTAACGACTTGAATGCGACTCGCGCATTGATCGTTACTGATGCTGTTGATGAGAACCTGTATCTTGCTGCGCGCAACATTCCACACGTTGATGTGGTTGATGCTGCTGCAATCGATCCGGTTAGCTTGATTGCGTTCGACAAAGTTGTTATGTCTGTAGCTGCTGCTAAGAAAATTGAGGTAGAACTCGGATGAACAACGAACGTATCTATCAAGTCCTGCAAGGACCTGTATTCTCAGAAAAAGCACAAGTTTTAGGTGAAACTGCTGGTGTTCAAGTGTTTAAAGTTGCATTAAATGCAAACAAGCTTGAAATCAAAAAAGCAGTGGAACAACTCTTTGGTGTGGAAGTTGTTAAAGTTAACACTACTATCACTAAAGGTAAGTCTAAACGCTTTGGTAAAACATTAGGACGTCGTTCTGATGTTAAAAAAGCATACGTCACCCTGAAAGCTGGCCAAGATGTTGAAATGGCTGACTTGGGCGATACCGCTGAAAGCACAGCGGAATAAGGACGAGAATTATGCCTATTCAAAAATGTAAGCCAACGTCTCCAGGACGTCGCTTTGTAGAGAAAGTGGTTCACGATCACCTTCACAAAGGCGCACCATACTCTCCGTTGGTTGAAGCTAAAAAACGTACTGGCGGCCGTAATAACAACGGTCACATCACGACTCGTCACGTTGGTGGCGGTCACAAGCAGCACTACCGTCTAGTTGACTTTAAACGTAACAAAGATGGTATTCCTGCAACTGTAGAGCGTATCGAATACGATCCTAACCGTACTGCACACATTGCACTTGTATTGTATGCTGACGGTGAGCGTCGTTATATCATCGCTCCTAAAGGCCTTCGCGCTGGCGATAAAGTACAGTCTGGTAACGATGCTCCAATTCGTCCAGGTAACTGCTTGCCGCTTCGCAACATGCCTATCGGTTCTACTCTTCACAACATCGAACTTAAAATCGGTAAAGGCGCGCAGTTAGCTCGTTCAGCTGGTACTTCAGTTCAGCTGTTGGGTCGTGACGGTTCTTACGCTATCGTTCGTCTGCGTTCAGGCGAGATGCGTAAAATTCACGTTGAATGCCGTGCTGTGTTAGGTGAAGTATCTAACTCAGAAAGCAACCTTCGTTCACTAGGTAAAGCTGGTGCATCACGCTGGCGTGGTGTTCGTCCTACCGTTCGTGGTATGGCGATGAACCCAGTTGACCATCCACATGGTGGTGGTGAAGGGCGTAACAAAGGTATTCAACCTGTAAGCCCATGGGGTCAAAAAGCTAAAGGGTACAAGACACGTACCAATAAGCGTACGACTAAGATGATTATTCGCGACCGTCGCGTTAAGTAACAAGTAAAGGAATCTGACAATGCCTCGTTCTCTGAAAAAAGGCCCATTCGTCGATGCGCACTTGTTCGCTAAGGTTGAAGCGGCTATCGCGGCTAATAACCGTAAGCCGATCAAAACTTGGTCGCGTCGTTCGATGATCCTCCCGGATTTTGTTGGTTTAACAATTTCTGTACACAATGGCCGTAACCACGTTCCTGTGATCGTTTCTGAGCACATGGTTGGTCACAAGCTTGGTGAATTTGCACCAACTCGTACCTATCGCGGTCACGGTGTTGACAAGAAATCTAAACGTTAATGGGTGCTATGATGGAAGTAACTGCTAAATTACGCGGTGCCGCTATCTCGGCACAAAAAGCTCGTTTGGTTGCAGATCTTATCCGCGGCAAATCTGTTGCGCACGCTCTTAACATCCTTAACTTCAGCAACAAAAAAGCTGCAGTTCTAGTTAAGAAAGCGTTGGAATCTGCGATTGCAAACGCTGAACACAATAACAGTTTAGATGTAGACGACCTTAAAGTTTCTACGATCTACGTTGATGAAGGCATGAGCCTGAAACGTATTATGCCACGTGCTAAAGGCCGTGCAGATCGTATTACTAAGCGTACTTGTCACATCACCGTTAAGGTAGGGGTTTGATATGGGTCAGAAGGTTCATCCAATCGGTATCCGCCTAGGTGTTGTGAAACGTCATAACGCTAACTGGTATGCGAATCCGAAACAATACGCTGAATACTTGCTTAAAGATCTTCAAGTTCGTGAGTTTTTGATCAAAAAACTTAAAAACGCGATGATCAGCAACATTCTTATCGAACGCCCTACAGGCGCTGCTAAAGTAACTATTAGCACTGCTCGTCCAGGTATCGTAATCGGTAAAAAAGGCGAAGATATTGAGAAACTACAACGCGAATTGACATCTATCATGGGTGTTCCTGCGCAAGTAAGTATCAATGAAATTGATCGTCCAGACTTAGACGCGCGTCTAGTTGCTGAAGCTATCGCTTCTCAATTAGAAAAACGTGTAATGTTCCGTCGTGCTATGAAGCGTGCGGTACAAAACACAATGCGTGCTGGTGCTAAAGGTATCAAAGTAGAAGTTTCAGGCCGTTTAGGTGGTGCTGAGATTGCTCGTACTGAGTGGTATCGTGAAGGTCGTGTACCTCTACATACGCTTCGTGCAGATATCGACTATGCGACTATGCGTGCTGAGACTACTTACGGTACGATCGGTGTTAAAGTTTGGATCTTCCGTGGTGAGATCTTGGGCGGCATGAAACAAGTCATGAACCCAGCTCCAGCTGAAGAACGTCCAGCTAAACGCGGTCGTGGTCGTGGTGAAGGTCAAGAGCGTCGTGGTCGTCGCAATGATCGTTCTGCTGAAAAAGGAGAATAATCCATGTTGCAACCTAAGCGTACTAAATTCCGTAAAGTGCAGAAAGGCCGTAACACTGGTCTAGCACACCGCGGTAGCACAGTATCTTTCGGTACTATTGCACTTAAATCAGTTGAACGTGGTCAAATGACTGCGCGTCAAATTGAAGCAGCGCGTCGTACAATTAGCCGTCGTATTAAGCGTGGTGGTAAGATCTTTATCCGTGTATTCCCGGACAAACCGATTACTTCTAAGCCTCTTGAAGTGCGTATGGGTAAAGGTAAAGGTTCTGTGGAATATTGGGTTTGCCAAATCAAACCAGGTAAAGTCTTGTACGAAATTGATGGTGTTAACGAAGAATTGGCTCGCGAAGCGTTTACGCTTGCAGCAGCTAAACTTCCGTTTAAAACCGCTATCGTGACTCGGACGGTAATGTAATGAAAACTAAAGATCTACGTGAAAAGTCGGTAGAAGAGTTGACAGCTTTGCTTGATGAGCAACAGCTTAACCAATTCCGTCTTCGTATGGCGAAAGCAACTGGTCAATTGGGTAAATCGCATGAAGTTGCACTTACTCGTCAGACTATTGCTCGTATTAAGACCCTCCTTACCGAAAAACAGGGGAACGGACAATGAGTGATAAAACAGTCCGCACGTTAACTGGCAAAGTTGTAAGCGACAAGATGGATAAATCTATCGTTGTTCTTATTGAACGCCAAGTTCAACACCCGTTGTATGGCAAATTAATCCGCCGTTCAACAAAATTACATGCTCATGATGAGAACAACACAGCTAAAGCTGGTGATGTTGTAACCATTAAAGAAAGCCGCCCAATTTCTAAAACTAAGTCTTGGACTCTAGTTGAAGTTGTTGAAGCAGCTGCTGAGTAATTAACGTTCTTGTTGCATCATCGGTCAATTTCGAGTACTCTTTGAGCCTTTCGAAATTTCGACCGGTGTTGCTCGGTTTTGGAGTAGGGCAATGATTCAGACCGAAACTATGCTCGACGTAGCAGACAACAGTGGTGCACGCCGCGTACAATGTATTAAAGTACTTGGTGGCTCGCATCGTCGTTATGCTTCTGTTGGCGACATTATTAAAGTTACTGTAAAAGAAGCAATTCCACGCGCACGTGTTAAAAAAGGTGACGTGATGAATGCGGTTGTGGTTCGTACAAAATTCGGTATCCGTCGTGCAGACGGTTCAGTGATTCGTTTCGACGATAACGCTGCTGTTATTTTGAACAACAACAAAGCGCCGATTGCAACTCGTATTTTCGGACCAGTGACTCGTGAACTTCGTACTGAACAGTTCATGAAAATTATTTCATTGGCTCCTGAAGTTCTATAAGAGGCGATCATGGCTAAGATTAAAAAAGGCGATCAAGTAATTGTGATCGCAGGTAAAGAAAAAGGCAAACAGGGTACTGTTCTGTCTGTTTCTAATGACCGTGTTAAGGTTGAAGGCCTTAACTTGGTGAAGAAGCATCAGAAGCCGAACCGTGCTACAGGCGCTGAAGGTAGCGTTGTAACTCAGGAAGCTTCGCTTCATATTTCAAACGTGGCAGTTTTTAATGCTACAACCCAAAAGGCTGACCGTGTTGGTTACCAAGTGATTGATGGCGTGAAAACTCGCGTATTCAAATCAAATGGTGAATCAGTGGCGGTAGCGAAGTAATAGGTTGATATAGGCCATGGCCAGACTTAAAACACGTTACAACGACGAACTTAAAGCTCAATTACAAGAAGTATTGGGTGTTAAGAATGTGATGGAGATTCCTCGCATCACTAAAATCACGATCAACATGGGTGTTGGCGCAGCTGCTGCTGACAAAAAACTCCTTGATGGTGCTCTTTCAGATATGCAAGCTATCGCTGGTCAAAAACCAGTACTTACGTTAGCTCGTAAATCAATCGCTGGTTTTAAAATCCGTGATGGTTGGCCGATCGGTTGTAAAGTTACTTTACGCGGCGAACGTATGTACGAATTCTTGGACCGTTTGATCTCGATTGCGATCCCTCGTATCCGTGACTTCCGTGGTTTCTCTGCGAAATCATTCGACGGTCGTGGTAACTACTCAATGGGTCTTAAGGAGCAAATCATGTTCCCTGAAATCGATTTTGACAAGATTGATCGTATTCGTGGTATGGATATTACCATTACTACGACTGCTCGCACCGATGACGAAGGCCGTGCGCTTATGCGTGCATTCGGCTTCCCGTTCAAATAAGAGGTCGATATGGCTAAGAAAGGTATGATTAATCGCGAATTGAAACGCGAAGCTACTGTTGCTAAATACGCTGCAAAACGTGCTGAATTAAAAGCTGTTATTGCAAACGTAAATGCATCAGACGAAGAACGTTTCGAAGCGATGATGAAATTACAAGCATTACCACGTAATGCATCTCCAGTACGTCTACGTAACCGTTGTGGTTTAACTGGTCGTCCTCATGGTTACTTCCGTAAGTTCGGTTTAAGCCGTAACAAATTACGTGAAACAGTAATGCAAGGTGATGTACCTGGCGTTGTTAAGGCAAGCTGGTAAGGAGCACTATAGATGAGTATGCAAGATACCGTTGCCGACATGCTAACACGTGTTCGTAACGCACAAATGGCAAAGAAACAAACTGTTTCTATGCCTAATTCTAAGTTGAAGGTAGCAATTGCTAACTTACTTCAACAAGAAGGTTATATTTCAAACGTAGAAGTTGCGGATGCTGAAGGCAAACCAACTCTTACTTTGACTTTAAAGTATTTCGAAGGCAAACCAGTTATCGAAACTGTGAAGCGCGTAAGCCGTCCAGGTCTACGTCAGTATCGCGGTAAAGATGCACTTCCGAGCGTTAAGCAAGGTTTAGGTATTGCAATTGTTTCTACAAGCAAAGGCATCATGACTGATCGCGCTGCACGTGCTGCAGGCGTTGGTGGTGAAGTTATTGCTTTTGTTTCTTAATAGGTGATTCCTCATGTCTCGTGTGGCTAAAGCCCCAGTAACTGTACCTAACGGTGTAACAGTTACTCAGAACGGCCGGCAGGTCGAAGTGAAAGGCACTAAAGGTACATTGTCTTTCAACCTGCATGCGCTGGTCGAGCTTAAACAGGAAGACGGTATTCTAGCTATTGCTCCAGTACAAGAGTCGAAAGACGCTTGGATGCAAGCTGGTACTGCTCGCGCTGTGCTTAACAACCTTGTAAAAGGTGTTAGCGAAGGTTTCGAACGTAAGTTACAGCTTATCGGTGTTGGTTATAAAGCTGCGGTTAAAGGTGACGTTGTTCATCTTAACCTTGGTTTCTCTCACCCGATCGATTATGCACTTCCTGCAGGTGTAACTGCTGAAACTCCAACTGCAACTGAAATCATTCTTAAGTCTGCTGATAAAGCAGCTTTAGGACAGGTTGCTGCAGATATCCGTGGTTACCGTCCACCAGAGCCATATAAAGGCAAAGGTGTTCGTTATTCTGACGAAGTTGTACTTCGTAAAGAAGCTAAGAAGAAATAAGGCGCGAGGTTCTTATGAACGAAAAGAAACAATCCCGTTTGCGTCGTGCGAAAAGCACACGCTTGCACATCCGTGCATTGGGTGCGACTCGTTTGTGTGTAAACCGCACTCCGCGTCACATCTATGCTCAAGTTATCTCTGCAGATGGTGGCAAAGTATTAGCGCAAGCTTCTACTTTAGACGCTACTCTACGTGCGGGTACAACTGGTAACGTTGAAGCAGCTCAAAAAGTAGGTGCTTTAATCGCAGAACGCGCTAAAGCAGCTGGTGTTACTAAAGTTGCATTTGACCGTTCTGGTTTTAAATATCATGGTCGTATCAAAGCCTTGGCTGATGCTGCTCGTGAAAACGGCTTGGAGTTCTAATCATGGCTAAAGTTGAACAAAACGAAGGTCTTGTTGAAAAGCTGGTTGCCGTTGATCGTGTAGCCAAAGTTGTTAAGGGTGGTCGTATCTTCTCTTTCACAGCATTAACTGTTGTGGGTGATGGTAATGGTCGCGTAGGTTTTGGTCGTGGTAAAGCACGTGAAGTTCCAGCTGCTATCTCTAAAGCACTTGAAGCTGCTCGTCGCAATATGATTACTGTTGACCTTGTTGATGGTACGTTACAGCACCCAATTCATGCACGTCACGGCGCTAGCCGCGTATTCATGCAGCCTGCCTCTGAAGGTACAGGTGTAATTGCTGGTGGCGCTATGCGTGCAGTTCTAGAAGCTGTAGGCGTACGTAACGTGTTGACTAAATGCCGTGGTTCTACTAACGCTGCTAACGTAGTAAACGCAACTTTCAATGGTTTGCGTGATATGACTACTCCTGAAAAGGTTGCTGCGAAACGTGGTCTTTCAGTAGAACAAATTCAAGGGTAATCAATCATGAAAACGATTAAAGTTACCCAGACTAAATCTGCATCGCACCGCTTGAAAAATCACAAGCTTAGCCTGCAAGGTTTAGGTCTGCGTCGTATTGGTCATACTGTAGAAGTGTTAGACACACCTTCTAACCGTGGTATGATCAACCAAGTCTACTATATGGTTAGTGTAGAGGAATAAGCCATGACTCTGCGTTTAAATACAATTGCACCTGCAGAAGGTGCTAAACGTGATAACCTTCGTTTAGGCCGTGGTATCGGTTCTGGCGTTGGTAAGACCGGTGGCCGTGGTGTCAAAGGTCAAAACTCACGTAAGAGCGGTGGTACTCGTCCAGGTTTCGAAGGCGGTCAAACAGCACTTTACCGTCGTTTGCCTAAATTCGGCTTCACTAGCCAATTGGCTTTGAAAACTGCTGAAGTACGTTTATCTGAGCTTGCTAAAGTTGAAGGCGACATCGTGTCTCTTGAAACTTTAAAAGCTGCGAACGTTGTACGTAAAGACATGATCCGTGCTCGTATCGTACTTTCTGGTGAAATTACTCGTGCATTCACTGTTCAAGGTGTTGCATTGACTAAAGGCGCTAAAGCTGCTGTTGAAGCTGCTGGCGGCAAAGTCGAGGAGTAATCCCCAGTGTCTATGACTCCTAGTTCTTCAGGTCATGTCAACATGATGAAAGGCCAACCATTTCATGTGAAATACCGTGAAATTATTCGTCGAATGATGTTTCTCATTGGTGCGTTGTTGGTGTTTCGACTAGGAGCGCATATTCCAGTACCAGGCATCAATAATGCTGCGTTAGAAAACTTGTTTAATGCAAACCAAGGTACCATCCTTGGTTTGTTTAACATGTTTTCTGGTGGTGCATTAGAACGAATGTCTATTCTTGCTCTCGGGATCATGCCATACATCTCTGCGTCGATTATCGTGCAGTTGATGTCAACTGTGGTTCCTTCGCTGGAAGCTTTAAAGAAAGAAGGCGAGCAAGGCAAACGTAAAATTAATCAATACACACGACAAGGTACATTATTCTTAGCGCTGGTACAGGCGATAGGTATGTGTGCAGGCCTGATCAGTCAGGGGATTACCCTGAATACTGGTTTGGCTTTTTATGTTCCTGCAGTAACCTCACTGGTTGCGGGGACCATGTTCTTGATGTGGTTGGGTGAACAGATTACCGAGCGTGGGGTGGGAAATGGTATTTCCATGATCATCTTCGCGGGTATTGTTGCCGGATTGCCTAATCTGATTATGCAATCTTTCTCCTCTGTAGATAATGGCCAGACCAGCCTGATTGGCTTGGTAATTTTTGGTTTGTTATCTCTGGGTGTTTTGGCAGCGATCGTGTTTATTGAGAAAGCGCAGCGTCGTATTCCGGTAAACTATGCTCAAAAACAACAAGGTCGTCGTGTATTTACTGCACAGCAGACACATTTGCCATTAAAAATTAATATGGCGGGTGTGATTCCGGCAATTTTTGCCAGCTCATTACTTTTGTTCCCTGCGAGCTTAGGGCAGTGGGTGGGTAGTGCAGATCCAAATGCTGGATTTATTAAGCGTAGCCTGCAAGATGTAGCATTGGTATTGTCGCCTGGTCAGCCGTTGTATTTGGTGCTCTTTGGTGCGTTAATTATCTTTTTCTGTTACTTCTATACAGCACTGGTATTTAGTCCTAAAGAAGTGTCAGAGAACTTGAAACGCAGCGGAGCTTACGTGCCTGGTATACGTCCAGGTGAGCAAACTGCTCGTTACTTAGATCATATTCTCAATCGTTTGACCTTTATTGGCGCGATTTACATCGCAGTCATTTGTTTGATGCCGATGGTATTGCAAAGTTCATTTGGTATTCCATTCTATTTGGGTGGTACCTCTTTGCTGATTGTTGTGGTGGTAGTGATGGACTTTATGGCTCAGCTGCAATCACACCTCACTTCGCACCAATACGATAATCAAACGTTAATGAGAAAAACGACTGCTCATCCTAAGGGATAAGCGCACTTGAGGTTTCATCATGAAAGTACAAGCTTCTGTTAAGAAAATTTGTGGTAGCTGTAAAGTTATCCGTCGTAATGGGGTTATCCGCGTAATTTGTAGCGCAGAACCTCGTCATAAGCAGCGTCAAGGTTAATCTGATTAAGACCTGTTGATTTCTGTAGGCGAATTAGGTTATTATCCGCCCCTCAAGATTTTTGTGGGGCGGTTGATTATCTACTGCCTTTTTGGAGAAAATTGAATGGCTCGTATTGCCGGTGTAAACATTCCGGATAACAAGCACGCTGTTATCTCTCTAACGTATATCTTTGGTATTGGTCGCCATACTTCAAAAGCTATCTTAGCTGCTGCTGGTATTGCTCCAACTACTAAGATCCGTGAATTAGATGACGCTCAGCTTGATGCGATTCGTGCAGAAGTTGCTAAGGTTCCGACCGAAGGTGATTTACGTCGCGAAATTTCCATGAACATTAAACGTTTAATGGATTTAGGCTGCTACCGCGGTCTTCGTCATCGTCGCAGCTTGCCTGTCCGCGGTCAACGCACCAAAACTAACGCTCGTACCCGTAAAGGTCCGCGCAAACCTATTAAGAAATAAGATTTCTGGAAGCTAAAAGATGGCTAAAGATACTCGCGCACGCAAGAAGGTCACTCGTACCGTCTCTGAAGGTGTCGCACACATTCACGCTTCTTTTAATAACACCATTGTGACTATTACCGATCGTCAAGGTAATGCACTGGCTTGGGCCACTTCAGGTGGACAAGGCTTCCGTGGATCACGTAAATCAACTCCGTTCGCTGCTCAGGTAGCTGCTGAAGTTGCTGGTAAAGCTGCTTTAGACTACGGTTTGAAAAACTTGGACGTCCTTGTAAAAGGTCCTGGTCCTGGTCGTGAATCTGCGGTTCGTGCTTTAGGTGCAGTGGGTTATAAAATTAACAGCATTACCGATGTGACGCCAATCCCGCACAACGGTTGCCGTCCACCTAAAAAACGTCGCGTGTAAGGAGAAACATTCATGGCTCGTTATATTGGTCCAAAATGCAAACTCTCTCGTCGCGAAGGGACAGACCTGCAACTTAAATCAGGCGTTAAACCGTTTGATGTTAAGACAAAAAAACATGCGAAAGTTCCTGGCCAACACGGCGGGGCTCGTGGTGGTAAACAATCTGAGTACTCACTACAATTACGTGAAAAACAAAAAGTACGTCGCATGTACGGTGTTTTAGAGCGTCAATTTAGTAACTACTATAAAGAAGCTGCTCGTGTTAAAGGCGCAACTGGTGAAAACCTGTTGAAGCTACTTGAAAGCCGTCT
The DNA here is from genome assembly GCF_000369745.1 of Acinetobacter sp. CIP 64.7. Taxonomy (GTDB): domain Bacteria; phylum Pseudomonadota; class Gammaproteobacteria; order Pseudomonadales; family Moraxellaceae; genus Acinetobacter; species Acinetobacter fasciculus. The sequence goes on from NZ_KB850177.1 coordinate 388,465, forward strand.
TGATAACGTTGTTTATCGTATGGGTTTCGGTTCTACTCGTGCAGAAGCTCGTCAGTTAGTATCTCACCGTAGCATCACTTTGAATGGCCGTCGTGTTAACATTGCGTCTATCCAAGTTAAAGCGGGTGATGTGATCGCAGTTCACGAAGGCGCTAAGCAACAATTACGTATCAAAAACGCAATTGAATTAGCTACTCAACGTGGCATGCCTTCTTGGATGGAAATTGACCATTCTAAATTAGAAGGTACGTTCAAAGCTGCACCGGATCGTTCTGATTTACCTGCTGAAATCAACGAAAGCTTGATTGTAGAATTGTATTCTAAATAATCCTTGAGGAAGCAATATGACGCGTACTGCAAATGAGTTTCTAACTCCGCAAGCGATCAAGGTCGAAGCGGCAAGCGGGACCTCGGCAAAAGTTATTCTAGAACCATTAGAGCGTGGCTTTGGTCATACTCTTGGTAATGCTTTACGTCGCATCCTTCTTTCTTCTCTACCTGGCGCAGCTGTGGTAGAAGTTGAGATTGAAGGGGTCGAGCACGAGTACAGTACTTTGGAAGGCTTGCAGCAGGACATCGTCGAGCTCTTGCTGAACCTAAAAGGATTGTCGATTAAGCTGTTCGATCAAAATGAAGCTTATTTAACATTAGAGAAACAAGGTGCAGGCGACGTAACTGCGGCTGACCTTCGTTTACCTCATAATGTTGAAGTGGTTAACCCTGAACATTTGATCGGTACTTTAAGTGCCTCAGGCTCATTGAAAATGCGTCTGAAAGTGGCTCAAGGTCGTGGCTACGAGACTTCTGATTCACGCTTCCCTGAAGGCGAAACTCGCCCAGTGGGTCGCTTGCAGTTAGATGCGTCTTACAGCCCAATCAAACGTGTTTCATACACCGTGGAAAACGCGCGTGTAGAACAACGTACTGACCTTGATAAACTGATCATTGATCTTGAAACTAACGGTACTGTAGATCCTGAAGAAGCGATCCGCAAAGCTGCAACTATTTTGCAGCAACAAATTGCGATCTTCGTTGACCTTCAGAAAGATCAAGCACCTGTTGCTCAAGAGCCTCGTGAAGAAGTTGACCCAATCTTGCTTCGCCCAGTAGATGATCTAGAGCTAACTGTTCGTTCTGCTAACTGTTTGAAAGCAGAAAACATTTACTACATTGGTGATCTTGTACAGCGTACCGAAGTTGAGTTGCTTAAAACTCCTAACTTGGGTAAAAAATCGCTTACTGAGATCAAAGATGTTCTGGCTTCTAAAGGCTTACAACTCGGCATGCGTTTAGAGAACTGGCCACCGGCTAGTCTCCGTATGGACGATCGTTTCGCCTATCGTAGCCGTTAATTAAGTAGGACTATCACCATGCGTCATCGTAATAGTGGTGTGAAATTAGGCCGTACAAGCAGTCATCGTAAAGCGATGTTCCAAAACATGGCTAACTCTTTGTTCGAGCACGAGTTGATCAAAACAACTGTGCCTAAAGCAAAAGAGTTACGTCGTGTAGCTGAGCCTTTAATCACTTTAGCTAAAAACGATACAGTAGCAAACCGTCGTTTGGCGTTTGCTCGTACTCGTTCAGCAGCAACTGTTGGTAAATTATTTACCGTTCTTGGCCCTCGTTACAAAGAGCGTAACGGCGGTTATCTACGTGTTCTTAAAGCGGGCTTCCGTGCAGGTGATGCTGCACCGATGGCTTACGTTGAGCTAGTAGATCGCGAAGTTAACTAATTTCGTGAAGAATAACGTAAGTTGTTCGAAAAGGTCGGTTGAATAAACCGGCCTTTTTTAATGCCTGTATATTTTAATTTAAAGTGATTGAGTTCAACATAACTGATCTGGCCTGAAAAGATAAAAAAATAGTGGCTTTTTAATGAACTTGACATTGTGTATTGTCAGTTTTGTGATTTAATAAAAACAGATAGCATCGCTTAGGTAAAAGAACAACATGGAAAAGCAGGTAGATATTTTAATTGTGGGTGCAGGGATCTCGGGGATTGGTCTAGCAGCACATCTTTCTAAACATTGTCCGCAACGCTCTTTTGAGATTATTGAACGCCGCGAAAGTATTGGTGGAACTTGGGATCTGTTTAAATATCCGGGAATCCGTTCTGATTCGGATATGTCGACTTTTGGTTTTAATTTCAAACCCTGGAAGAAAGAAAGCGTGCTTGCCGATGGCGCATCCATCAAAAATTATCTGGCTGAAGTGGTAGAAGAGTTTAAACTTCAGCCAAAAACCCATTTCCAGCATCGGGTTCTGAGTGCTAATTATGATTCTGCCACCTGCAAATGGTCAGTAGAGATTGTGGACGCACAGGGTAAGACGCAGATCTGGATCGCCAACTTTATACTGGGTTGTACCGGTTATTATAATTATGATCAGGGTTTTCAGCCGGAGTTTCCAAATCAAACTGCATTCAAAGGTGAGTTTATTCATCCGCAACATTGGCCGGAAAATTTAAACTATAAAGGCAAAAAGGTGGTCATTATTGGTAGTGGTGCGACCGCGATTACCTTGGTTCCTGCGATGGTCAAAGGTGGAGCAGGTCATGTGACCATGTTGCAGCGTTCACCGACTTATATTGCCTCTGTGCCTTCGGTCGATTTTATTTATTCAAAAATGCGTAAATATCTGCCTGAGGAGGTCGCCTACAAGCTGACACGTGCGCGTAATATCGGCATGCAGCGCGGGATTTATGCTTTGGCACAGAAACAGCCAAAATTATTAAAATCACTTTTGCTTAAATCGGTGCAATTCCAGCTGAAAGGTAAAGTGGACATGAAGCACTTTACCCCGAATTATGAACCTTGGGATCAGCGTCTCTGTGTGGTGCCGGATGGGGATCTGTTTGAAATTTTACGTGAAGGGCAGGCATCGGTTGCAACGGATCAGATAGAAACCTTGACCGAAACTGGAATTCAGCTGAAATCAGGTCAACATCTGGATGCTGATATTATTGTTTCTGCAACGGGTCTGAATATTCAAATCCTCGGCGGGATTCAGGCGACGATGGATGGTCAGCCTATCGATACCTCACAGCATATGCTGTATAGAGGCATCATGGTCAGTGATATACCAAATATGGCGCTGATTATTGGCTATATTAATGCCTCCTGGACACTTAAAGTCGATATTGCAGCTGAGTATATTTGCCGTTTGTTGAACTATATGGATCAGCAAGGTTATGCGCAGGTGATTCCTCAGGGAGATCAGAGCGAATTGCTTCAGGATACCGTCATGGGTAGTCTCAGTTCGGGTTATATTGCCCGTGCTGCGGATGTGATGCCAAAGCAGGGTAAACATGCTCCGTGGAAAGTCAGCAATAATTATCTCGCAGACCGCAAGGAACTCAAACAGGCTTCCTTTGAAGATGGGGTGCTGAAATTTAGAAAAAACAGCAATGCTTTAAAGCATAAACCGCGTCTGGTTTCTTAAAGTTATATTTTTGCATACAGAAAAAGGAGTCCTAAGAGACTCCTTTTTTATGAATCCATTTTAAAGTGAACGGGCGATGAGTTCTTTCATGATTTCATTGGTACCCGCATAAATCCGATTGGCACGGTTGTCGATATAGGCACGGGCAATCGGATATTCCAGCATATAACCATAGCCGCCATGCAATTGCAGACATTCATCTACGACTTTGCTGTACATTTCTGAAATCTTGTATTTGGCCGCAGCAGCGGCATCTACGCCCAGTTCGTGATTGAGTTGCAGCTGCATACAGCGATCCAGATAAGTGCGGCACACATCGATCTCGGTACGTAGTTCTGCCAGTTTAAAACGGGTATTTTGAAAATGGCTGATGCTCTTGCCAAATGCCTGACGTTCCTTGGTATATTTCACTGTATGGGCAAAAGCGGCTTCAGCGCCTGCCTGACAGATAATCGCCACAATCAGGCGTTCCCAAGCCAGTTCTTTCATCAGCATCATAAAGCCCATGCCTTCCAGACCGAGCAGGTTTTCTGTGGGTACCCGAACATTGTCAAAGAAGAGTTCGCAGGTATCCTGACCTTTCATGCCAATTTTATTCAGCGGCTTGCCTTTACTAAATCCGGCACGCTCTGCTTCGACCATAATCAATGAAAGATTGGCTGAACCTTTGTCATTATTGCCGGTTTTACAGACCACAATCGCCATGTCACAGAGATAGCCATTGGTAATAAAGATTTTGGAACCACTAATCACATAGTCATCGCCATCGAGTACTGCCGAGGTACGCACTGCTTGCAGGTCAGAGCCAGTTCCCGGTTCGGTCATGGCAATCGCGGTGACGACCTCTCCAGACGCCATTTTCGGTAACCATTGTTGTTTTTGAGCTTCATTACCAAAATTCAGCAGATAATTGGCAACAATATCTGAATGCAATGAAAATCCAGTCGCTGAATCTCCGGCATAGGCCTGTTCCTCAATCAAAATCATGCTATACAGCCGGTCTACGCCAGAGCCGCCATATTCTTCGGGCATGGTAGCGCAGAGCAATCCAAGCTCACCGGCTTTATTCCACAGCTCTCGATCTACATGCTGTTGACTTTCATAACGCTCGGTATATGGAATGACTTCTTTCTCATAAAATTTACTTACCGTCTCGCGAAAAGCCTCATGTCCGGTAGTAAAGAGTTGGCGCGGCAGCATCGGGGCAAGTGGACGAATGGCTGCAGATTGCATCTTGTTATTCCTTATTTTGATCTGTTTGGTTTAAAGTTAGGCCAAGCCAGGATCGGCAGCAATGAGCGAAATGTTCAAATGAGCTAAATCTGCTGATGCTTTTGGTCATTTCTCTGAAATCCCTCGAAATTCAGCAGGCGCTTCAGGTAAACTGTCCGGGTTTATAACGAGTTGGGGAAATTCGATGACTGATGACATCAGCTTAGAAGAGCGCAAAGTGATTTATCGTGCGCGTCGTGGTCTAAAAGAACTGGATGTATATTTTGATCCCTACGTAAAAAACCATTACCTGAATGCTGAGCCTTTCGAAAAACAGATGTTTGCAGAACTGGTTGAGCAGGAAGACCCGGATTTGCTGGACTGGTTTATGGAAGTGTCTGAGCCGCCGCGTCCTGAACTAAAAGATTTTATCAAGAAGCTTAAATTTTACGTTCATGGATAATCGTTGCTTCAAGCTGAAACGCAGTCTGTGTGCATTGGCGTTTCAGCTTTTTATTTTTGCACTGCTGATGTATCTGTTGTATCAGTTATTACCGATTGCACTTTGGGCAGTGTGCGCTGTCATAGGCTTGGTGATTTATCAGCTGTTTTACCGCAAGACACCACAGATTGAACAGTTTGAATATCTGGATGGACGTGAATGGTCATTGACCGCTAAAGCACGATCAACCCGTCGGGTATGTATTAGTCACGTGATTGATCATCAGGCGTATATTGTGGTGTATTTCCAGCATGCCAAGGCGCGACCTCTGCTGATCTGGTGTGATCAATTGCCCTTCAAACAATGGAAGTCCTTAAAATTATTGACTAAATTAATTTAGTTGTAAGACAAATACATTTTAATGATTTGATTAAAATGCACATAAAACAAATATTTAGATCAACTTCCTATTTTTATTGTCAGACAAAAATTACGGTTAATCTATGACTTAGAGAAATTGTCTGACAATTTATTCCCTATGTTTTATTTTTAGCCTGTACATTTAACTCACCAACAGCAACTACGGGATACCTTACTGGAATTTCCAGTGTGGATGTTTCTGATCGTAGCGATTGTTTTGGCTCTGGTAATCGGACGACTCGGGACGGTACTGAAGGATAAATTTTCATCTTAATCAAGCAGGGTTTTATCATTTTTCTGCTTGTACAGTTAATAAGTAGCATGTGCTGAACCGTCGCAATGCTACTTTTTTTTGCCCAAAATTTGGGATTCTCCTAAATACAGTCAATTGCAGCGCGGCCATTTAATGGCAAAGTGTCTCGTCTAAATTAGAGTAAATACTCTTTTATTCACAAAATGCTTCTGATATCTTTAGCAGAAAGATGGACATAATCACAATTATAGAGGACAGGAAAATGTCAGGCGTCCGTAAAATATGCCAAGGTATGGCGACCATTGCAATAACAACAACAGTTTTGACAGGGTGTTCTCAGGTCATTAAAACCGGTGCCAATGTTGCACTGGGTTTCACCGAAAACCATATTGTCCCGCCGATTTTAGCGATGGATGATGCTGAAATGGTGTGTAATTCAGGGAATTCTTTAACGCCGGCCATTATGGCGACCAAAGAAATGGGGGCGGATCCAACGCGGGTGGCCGTGCTGATGTATTCGGCTGCCGGTATTTGTGCCGAGCAAAAAGCGCTGGAAGCCGAGTTACGCTATTTACGTGCTTCAAAAACCAATCAGGTGGCAGAAGCCCAAGATGCCCGAATCGAGCAGAAGCGCTGGGCAGCACTGGCGGCACAGCGTCAATATACTGGTTATCAGCTGTTCCAGAGCCGTTATGAAAAGAAATATCAAAAAGCCCTGGGTGAAGAATGCCCACGCATGAACAGTGATATCGAGCAAACGGTTTATCTGTTGGGTATGCTCAGTGGCTTGCAGGCCATGACCAATGATATTAACTCGGGTGGTGCAGTGCATGTACCGAAAGATATTGCTGCCGTGGTCGAGCGTGGCATGGTGTGTCTGGATAACGCGAAATTTTGGGGTGCGCCGAATGCCACCCGTGCGGTGATCTGGACTTTGTTGCCAGGCGCAGGGGAAGGCAAGCCTGACCCTTACCAAACATTAAAACAATCTACACAAATTGGCGAGCAAAAAGGTGTACGTTTATCTCATGCCTTGTATGCCGTAGCGGCTCAGGCCAGTGGGGATGATGCCAAAGTCCGGGATGCCTTAAAAACCTTTGCTCAGGCACGTACCGAGGAAAAACCGGTGAATCCGCAATTCAAGCTGATCGACAGCATGGCTGCAATTATGGTCAGTGGCATATCGGATCGTTACTGGACAGAAAATACCGGTATACGCAGTGGCGATGATGGCATGCAACGTTTCTGGGATGAATCCGACAGTTCTTCCGAGCTCGATGATCTGTTCAGTGCGGATCTGTAATGCAGATACTATACATGAATCTTCAGGGATGAAGTCAAATTAGATGGTCAGGGAGGACAATAGGCCGATGCTAGATCAACATTTTCGACGAAAAATTATTTTTCTAGCGGCTTTTGTCTCTCTCTCTGCATGTCTGCAAATTTTTCAGGATTATTTCATCTATTGGCAAGAGAGCCTGCTGGGTGAATTCTGGCGACTCTGGACAGCGCACTGGGTGCATGTGGGCTGGCTTCATTATTTCCTGAACATTCTTGCCTTTCTCTGTTTGCCTTTCATTTTTCCACGCGCCACCGTCTGGCATTTCTGTGCCATTTTACTGATCTTGCCACCGTTGATCAGTTTAAGTTTTTATTTTTTCTTACCCAATATTGAAGCCTATGCCGGCTTGTCAGGCGTACTGCATGGCGCCTACGTAGCAGTGGCCTGTGTGCATTTGCTGTATAAGCGGGAACGCGGTTTTGCGGCGCTGGTGTTGTTTTTGATCTTTGCCAAACTGGTCTGGGAAAACACCATTGGCAATGTCGGGACGACGCAGCTGATCGGTAGTCCGGTTTTGGTTGAGGCACATTTACTTGGTGTGATTTGGGGCGTTATTCTGGCGCTGATCTATATCGTGAGCAATTATTTTCGGGATAATTAAAGTGCAGAGATAAATCATTTTCTTGGCAGAAAATACAAAAAGAAAATATAAATTGTCATTTTTATTGTGCCAATTTTCATGCAAAGTCAAAACATAGAATAAAGATCCTGACCTTTGAAAAGGAATTTTCGGGGCAGAAGGGAAGATCGGCGTCCTAGACCAAGCATCAGGCCGCTAAAATAAAAATAGGAATACACATGCAAAATGATGATCAAAACAGATCAGGATTAGGTCTGTTGCGTTATATATGGACAGAGTGGATCTCGACCTTCGTCGTGCTGGTTTTACTTTTGCTCACTTTGATTATTGGCACCGGGGAAATGATTCACGGCCAGTTGCTGCGTATGGGCGAGCGTATTTACGGCGATCCGGCAACCGCAATGCAATATTCATTTCTAAGGGCTGAACCGACGCGTCCACAATGTGAACGCAATATCAATGTTGATCAGCGTGTTCAGCAGCAGATGAAAGCCGATGCAGCCGATGAATATGCTGATTTCTTCGGGGTGCGTTCGGAAGCGGATGTCCGTGCTGCGGTGTTACAGGCACAGCAGGTCTGTGAAGAATCCTACCTGTTCTATGATAAAGCCATTCAACATGTGGAAGCTCATCCAAGTATTCGGGCTTATCGGACGTTTGAAACCTCTTTCTTTGGTATCTTCAAGTTTGGTACAGAAAACCGGGCTTTGCTCTTGGTTATCATGGTGGTCTTTGCTGCGATCAGTGCCACCCTAAAAACTCATCATATTGGTTTACGTAGCCCGAGCACACGTATCGACTTTAAAGTTTATTCGGTCGCCATGCTGGTTGCTAATGCTTTCCTGGCATTTTCATCCTATAGCCAATATCAGTCCGTATTGAACTCGGGCGTGCCGATGGGAGAGATGAAATACATCTACTGGTTGTGGATGATTCTGTTCAGCACCCTCACATTGATCAGCTTGTATCAGGTGATCAAACAACCAAAACCAACGCGTGAGGGCGGCAGTTTTGGTCTGGCCTTTCTGAGTGTACCGCTATATGCCTATATGGCCATTACGACCGGAATAAATTTCACTTTCTTTATGGACTATCCAATGGGACAGGGGATTTACCTCGGTCAATTGGTAGAGTTTTCTAGTATCTTCCTGAATCTGGCCTTGTTTATCTGGGCCGGTATGTTGCTGAAACAGACCCGTGTCGTGGACATGTTCCTGAACATTCTGCGTCCCTGGAATTTGGCACCTGAAACCCTGACCTGGCTAATCTTGCTGGCAGCTGCATTACCGACTGCCTATACCGGAGCATCAGGGATTTTTGTAATTGCCGCAGGTGCGATTATTTATAAGGAAGTCTGGAATGCGGGTGGACGCCGTCAGTTTGCACTGGCAGCCACCGCAATGTCCGGCTCAATGGGCGTAGTCTTACGTCCTTGCTTGCTGATTGTCGTCGTGGCATCACTCAATAAAGAAGTGACCACCGACTTGCTCTATCACTACGGGATTTATGTCTTCCTGCTCAGCTCGACTTTATTCCTGGTAATTTCCCTGTTCTTTGCAGAAAACAAATTCCGCATTGCTGCGCCTACTGTGGCTGCTCCTCAATCCGGTCGTGCCTTCATGGCGATTATTCCATATATCGTGATTTTCATTCTGATCTGGTTATTCTATAAATATGCCTTGTCGACTGACCTGAATGAATTTACCGCACCGGTGATGATGCCAGTCATTCTGCTGATGATTGTCCTGTTCGATAAGTTACGCCATGAACCTGCGCCGTTGCCGGCAGTGGGGCATTGGGATGAAACCTTGACCGCAACTTTAAACTCAAGATCGACACCTGAACTGGCGACAGCCGGTGCCGCGGCCAATGCAGAATATCGTGAAGCTGAACATAGCGAACAACCAGGCAAAGAGCTGGTTGTTGATCATGCTGTGCAGCGTTCAAAAGCGACTGAAATTTTGCGTCATGTCGGTTTCTGGAAGTCCATGCATATTTCGACCAGTGAGACCGTGGGACATATTGGTGCTCTGGTCATCCTGATGGCACTTTCGGTGAGTGTCGGTGGCTTGCTAGAACGTATGGAAATTATGGAAGCCTTCCCGACCGATATCAGTAGTACCATTCTGGTGATTTCACTGATTGTCGGCTTAATGATTTTTGTCGGGATGATCATGGATCCATTCGGTGCGGTGATTCTGATCTCGGCGACCGTGGCTCCAGTGGCCTATCAATACGGCATTCATCCAGTACATTTCTGGATGATTACCCTGATTGGTTTTGAGCTGGGTTATGTGACGCCACCGGTTGCGCTGAATCATCTGCTGGCCAGACAGTCGATTGGCGATGCCGAAGTGGCCGAGGCGGATGCAGAAGTACGACACTTGTCTTTCTACTACCGTTATGAACGCTGGATTTTGCCGGTGATAGTATTGCTGCCTGCGATGCTGATCATTGCCTATGTGCCTTATATCTTTAAGCTGTTCGGCTGGTATCAATAAGAGAAATACAATAAAAAAGCACCTACGGGTGCTTTTTTATTGTATTTAATTTGAATTCTTTGATCAGATCTTCGATGAATTCAAGCGCTTTTGCAGGATCGGACTACACAGTAGAATCGCACAGAAAATCAGCCCCAGCCCAATCAGGCTATAAAGGTCTGGAACTTCCTGCCAGAACAGAAAGCCCCACATGCCGGCAAAGAAAATCGCCACATAGTTGACCGGTCCAATCTGTCCTGCCGGAGCCAGCTTGTAGGCATTTGACATAAATAGTTGGCTGAAATTGGCCAGGATGCCGGCAGTAATCAGATAGCTGAGTTCTGTCAGAGTATAAGGCCGCCATAGCCAGGACATCGGAATCACTGAAATCAGGGTGCCAATAAAGCAGAAATAAAATACAATTTTTTCCGGAGACTCGGTTTTAGTCAGTGCCCGAACCGTGACAAATGCCATCGCCGCTAGAAAACTCGCACTCAAACCAATGACCGACATCAGGTTAATTAAACCCGAATCCGGTTTGGCAACACAGAGTACCCCGATGAAACCAATTGCAGCGGCGACTAACATGCTTGCTGTTATTTTTTCCTTGAGAAATAGCCAGGCAATCAAAGGAATAAAAATCGGAGAAGAGTAGGTGAAGACCATGGCATTGGAGAGTTTTAAATGGGCAATGGCATAGAAAAAGCCGTACATGGCAGTCAGTCCGACCACTGCGCGCCAGGTGTGCATCCATAGTTTTTCAGTTTTGAAAAAACCAATGCCTTTATTGAAAATGAAGGGCAGGAAAATAAACAGCCCGACAAAATTGCGAAAGAAGACCACGGTGGCGTTATCAACCGTTGCTGAGGCATAACGGATACACACGCCCATGACTGAAAAGAGAAAAGCAGAGCAGGTCAGTAACAGAATGGCTTTAAGCAGATGCGGAGCGGCTGGGGCAGACATGGAAACAACTGAGCTAGAAGATCTGACGATATTCTAGCTGAAATGCTGCCGAGATTTACTGGCTTTGAGCAAGTTGTGCTTCAAGTAACTTGATCTGTTCCTCTTTCAGTTGGATCAACTGGTCGGCATCGCTATGCTGCGCATCCAGTGTGGCTTTTTGTTCATTGAGCTGAACTTGGATGTCATCTAATTTAGCCACTTCTTCTTTGGCCAAACTGGCATTCTCCGGCACCGGTGCATCTAACAGCTGATCTGATACCAGTGCTTTAGTTTCGATCGCCTCAGCTGCTTTCGCTGCAGCCGTATCTTCTTCAGTTTTCGCCGCAGGTTTTGCTGCCGGAACAGCCACGATATCTTCCTGATGCATGCGTTCCGCTTCACCGGAAGAGGCATTCAACCACTGATATAGCAATACCAATGCAACGACAGTAACTAAAGCCCCCATAATCCCCATTAAAAGTTTGGGGTTATTTCTTTGTTCTACTGACATAGCTTGAACCTTGATTTTTATTTTACTGAACGAGGTTTAAACTGAATCACGCCAACTTCATCTGGAACAGCTGGTGTTTCTGGTTGATCAACATGTGTGGGACGATTTTCTTCATAACCACATTCAATACATTCGATCCATTCATCTTCACCAGAGGTCAGCATGACGACGCGATCTAACGCCTGACATTTTGGACATTTTGCGCCTGCAATGAAACGACGTTTAATGGTCATCATACTCACCTTGTGATCAACTTAAAAAGCTAGTTTAAGCGTTTTTAGAGGGGTTCGTCCAACCTTGATGACGCAGCAACGCATCTATTTTTGGCTCGCGTCCGCGGAAATTGATAAATGCGTCAAGTGCTGTGTCTTTTCCGCCAACTGCGAGGATATTTTCCCGAAACTGCTTTCCGGTAGTGGTATTAAAAATACCTTCATCTTCAAAGCGGTCGAAGGCATCACTGGCCAAAACTTCGGCCCATTTATAGGAATAATATCCTGCTGCATAACCACCGGCAAAAATGTGACTGAAGCTGTGCTGGAAACGGTTATAGTCAGTGGTCGGTAGGACCGCATACTTTTCACGGATCTCATTCAGAGTAGCCTGAACCTGTGTTGCATTTAAAGCCGGATTGGCACGGTGAATCCTCAGGTCAAACAGGGCAAATTCAAGCTGACGCAGGGTTTGCATGCCAGACTGGAAGAAACGTGCATCGAGCAAGGCCTTGAGCAGTTCAGCCGGCAAAGATTCTTGAGTTTCGATGTGCTCGCTGAGCAGATCCAGACTTTCCTGATCCCATGCCCAGAATTCCATAAACTGGCTTGGCAGCTCAACGGCATCCCAAGCCACGCCATGGGTACCTGCTACCGCAATATTGTCCACTTCTGTCAGCATATGATGCAGGCCATGGCCAAATTCATGGAACAGTGTAATCACTTCATCATGGGTCAGGAGTGCAGGGCGATTGCCTACAGGTGGGGTAAAGTTACCGACCATATAGCAAATCGGTTTTTGCAGGCCATCACTGGTCTGCATACGGGAACGGAAACCACTCATCCAGGCACCGCCACGTTTGCCTTGGCGTGCATACAGGTCAAAATAGAAGCCGCCAATCACCTGACCTTGATCTTCCAGTTCAAAATAACGTGCATCCGGATGCCATACAGGCGCTTCGCGTTCAATGACTTGAATGCCATACAGGCGATTGACAATATTGAACAGGCCTTGCAGAATTTTCGGTGCAGGGAAGTAAGGTTTAAGCGCTTCCTGTGACAAATTAAATTGCTGCATTTTTAGCTTTTCAGAATAATAGCCGCTGTCCCACGGTTGCAGATCACGGATGCCATCTTCAGCGGCAATCGCTTTCAGTTCAGCGATTTCTTGCTCTGCCGGTGCGCGGGCATGCTCTGCCAGAGCACGCAAGAACTCGTCTACAACCTCTACACTCGGTGCCATTTTGCTGGCTAAGGACAATTCCGCATAATTATTAAAGCCAAGCAGTTTTGCCATTTCCAGACGCAGACTCAGGATTTCTTCGATCAATGCAGTATTGTCAAACTCGCTCTGTTCAGCCTGATCTGACGCACGCGTGGTATAGGCTTTATACAGTTCTTCACGCAGAGGACGATTTTCTGAGTGGGTCATGATCGCCAGATAAGACGGGAAATCCAGCGTAGCCACCGGTTGATCCAGCTCGCGTTGCTGACCATATTGTTTTAACAGCTCAATATTACTCGAAGATAGACCCGCTAACTCATCTTCATTCAGCGGTCTGAAATAGGCTTGAGTCGCATCTAGCACATGGTTGGAGAAGTCGGAAGATAATTGGGATAGACGTGCAGAAATTTCCGCATAACGTTTTTTCGCCTCACCCTTTAATGCTACCCCAGATAATTTAAAGTCACGTAAGGCCAGTTTAATTGCGCTTTGCTGTGCTGCCGGGAGTTCATTATAAATCGACGCATCGTAAATATGCTGATAGGTTTGATACAGCGCCGTATGTTGACCCAGTTGCGTATAGTATTCGCTAAGACCCGGTAAGAGTGCTTGATAGACATCACGGGTTTCGGCATTGTTCATGACGGCATTTAAATGCGACAGGATGCCCCAAGACTCACTCATATTATTTTCAAGCGTGTCGACATGTTCCAGTGTAGTTAGCTGCTCCTGTACTGAAGTAGGTGTTTCGGTGAGTTCATTCAGGAACTTTTGCCCTTCAGCGATACAGCTTTCAATTTTTTGTTTTAGCTCAGCCAGCGTAATCTGATCAAATTGTGGAACAGGCAAAGTTGCCTTTTCTAAAGTCATGTCGGTCTGCCGATTTATTTCCTATGATAAATCTAGATGTAGGGGTTATGAGCTAGGAAATCAAGCTATCTACAGTTTTTTCTCGATCTTTTGATTTAAGGTTATTAATGATTTATTGATATTTTTTAATTGTTCTAATAATCCTCCATTGGATGCTGGAAGTGATTCTAATTCATTTATATCAATTGTAGAGATGTCAGTGATTTTTGTTTTCCAAAGATTCAAAGGGTGTTTATACAAATATGTAATAGTGAATGTTATAGGGGAATTATCTAATGAATCTTTTAAGCCCCCATATTTCCCCCAATCGTATATATAGCTCTGATTGGGTGGGAATACTTTGACTCCATTTTTAAAAATTCCAGTTTCAAAATATTGTTTTTCAGAATTTAATTTTTCAATTCCAAATGCTGCACGAGGGATTAGTCGATCACTAGATATTTTCACATTATGAGCGATGGATTTTCCAATATTTTTAACATGAAGTTGGATTACGGATTCTTTCCCATAATGAGGCGTAGCAAAAATAATAATTTGTGGTTGCTGATCGGATTTAAATACTGCGTAGGTTACGAGCAGAGCCATAAGAGAAATGATTAATGTTAGAATATTAATAACTTCCAATTTATAATTCCTTTTTATTTCTAATTAGTATCTTGATTATAAATAAAAAAGAGCGCCGTAGCACTCTCTTTTTGATCATCAAAAATTATTCAGTCTTGGCTTTTGCATTCGACTTTTTCTTTTTGACCTTGGCCTTTTTCTTTACTTTATCTTTAACCTTTGCTTCAGACTTTCCTGCAGATGGTTTAGCAGACTTTTTACCGTAAGAGCTGGGTTTTCCTTTTCCTTTTTTGCGTCGTATGGGCTGTTCTCCATCGGCGCTCAGGTTGGATTTAGATTCACGTTCATTGTTGCCAAACACTTCTTCTGTAGCTGCTGGACGTGATACTGGTTTTTTCTCGCTCACGCGCGGTGCACGGGCACGAACTGCACGGCCGGCATGACTGAGTTGTTGCACCAGTTCAAAGTCGATCTTGCGTTCTTCCAGATTGACACCGGCAACCTTGATTTTGACTTCATCGCCCAGACCAAAGACCTGACCACGGTTCTGGCCGATCAGATTCTGGCTGCTTTGATCAAAGACAAAGAAGTCATCCCCTAGCTGGCTGACATGCACCATACCATCGACATACAGGTCTTTTAGCGTGACAAACAGGCCAAATTCTGCCGTTGCACTAATAATGCCGACAAATTCTTCACCCAGATGCTGCTGCATATAATGGCATTTCAACCAGGTCGTTACCGAGCGTGATGCTTCATCTGCACGACGTTCTGTGGCAGAGAAATGGTCACCAGCTTCATCTAAAGCACCACCTGAAAGTGGAGATGGCTTGTTATTTAAATGTGCTTTGATTGCACGATGCAATAACAGATCCGGATAACGGCGAATTGGTGAAGTGAAATGTGTATAGGCTTCATAAGCCAGACCATAATGGCCTGCATTACTCGCACCATAGTAAGCCTGCATCATGGAGCGTAATAACACCGCATGAATACTTGGTGCATCAATCCGTTCTTTGGTCGCTTCAATCACCGCCTGATAATCTTTCTGAGTCGGCTGTTCCGGGAAATTCAAACCCAGCAGCTTGACGAAGTCACGGACTTTCTGGATACGTGAGAACTCAGGTGGCTCATGCACGCGGTACAACATTGGCATTTCATTTTTCAATGCATATTCTGCGGCTGCCACGTTGGCTAGCAACATACATTCTTCAATCAACTTATGTGCATCATTACGGCTACGCGGCAAAATTTCTTTAATTCCGCCTAGTTCGTCGAAGGTCATGTAAGTTTCAACGGTTTCAAATTCCATGGCATGACGTTCAGCACGTAAACCTTTAAGAACTTGATAGAGTTGGAACAGGGTGTTGATCGACTTGCGAACTTCGCGATCTTCGGTAATCGCCTGGCTGTCGCCTTCCAGATACTGTGCGACCTGATCATAGGTCAAACGTGCCTTGGAATGCATGACAGACGGATAGAACTCAAAACCGGTGACTCGGCCAGCACGTGACAGTTTTAAATCACACACCATACATAGGCGGTCAACGTTCGGATTTAACGAACACAGGCCATTCGACAATGCTTCAGGTAACATCGGTAAAACAAAGTGCGGGAAGTAGACTGACGTCCCGCGTTCCTGCGCTTCATCATCCAGTGGTTTGCCTGGACGTACATAATGACTAACATCAGCAATGGCCACGACCACGCGATAACCACCGCCGGGACGTTTTTCGGCATAAACGGCATCATCAAAGTCACGCGCATCTTCACCGTCAATAGTAACCAATGCTAAATCACGCAGATCAATACGGCCTTCACGGTCTTTGGCCGTTGGCTCTTTAAAGCTTTCGGCCTCTTTAACCACTTCTTCCGGGAATTCATAAGGCAAACCATATTCTAAAATGGTTTGTGGAATGATGATTTCAGTATCGGCCTTGTCCGCCATGGACTGCACAATATGTCCGGTCGCGAATTCTTCACGGGTCGGATAAGTATCAATCGCCACACGAATCGAGTCACCCAGATTGACCTGGGCATGTTCAATCAATTCTTTTTCAAGGGTGATTGGCTGATGTGCATTTGGGTTGGCTGGCTGGATAAAGTATTCACCATCATACTCTGACACTTTACCAATGATCTGTTTGACACGATGCTGCACAACTTCCGTAATATAGCCCCAGGCCTTACCTTTACGGTCTACCGAAGTCTGACGCACTTTAACGCGGTCACCATTAAAGACCAAGCGCAGTTCACGCTCAGCCAATAAGAGGTCGTCCTGGCCGGAAATGTTGGCAGTTCCCATCCCTCGGGAATTGATATAAACCGTCGCTTCGGATTCAGGTTGCTCGACGGCAATCTGAAACTTGTAGCCATCTTTCATCAGTTGCCCGTCACGCACCATCGCAATTAAACGGTGGCTCAGAGCATCAATACTTTTTTGATCTGCAATTTCAAAATGTTCGACCAGGTCTGCATGGGACTGGGCATTGTTCTTTTCGATGGTTTCTAAAATGAGCGTGCGGCTAGGGATAGGGTTGTCATAACGTTCGGCTTCAGCTTTTGCTTCAGGATCGACCCAGTTTTTCATCATGTCTTTAAATTTATCTTAGGAGATAGGTTTAGCATAAAACATGTGTGCGCAGACTGCACGTAAATGATTGCAATAATCCATTTAAGTTTTCAATTTTCTGTTAATTTTCGATAACTGGAAATTTATGCAGTTTTTTTGCCATCAAAATGCACGAAAAATCGAGGAATTGCTTAAAAAGTATTTAAACGAGCAAAAATATGCACTTTTTTTTGATGCTGCGCTTGCAGTGCCATGCCGAAATTTGTATTATGGCCGCACGTTACGGTGAGATGGGTGAGTGGCTGAAACCACGTCCCTGCTAAGGACGCATACGGGTAACTGTATCGAGGGTTCGAATCCCTCTCTCACCGCCACGCTTACTTACATCGCGCGCTCATAGCTCAGCTGGATAGAGCACTTGGCTACGAACTAAGGGGTCGGGAGTTCGAATCTCTCTGAGCGCACCAAGTAGGTTAAGCAGAAAAAACGTATCGCCAACCGAGGCACACAAGTTACGCGCTCATAGCTCAGCTGGATAGAGCACTTGGCTACGAACTAAGGGGTCGGGAGTTCGAATCTCTCTGAGCGCACCAACTTGAACAATTAACCGCACATGTTGCGGTTTTTTTGTGCCTAAAATTTACAGAAATACCAGACATCACGTGCTAAAAATAAGTCTCAGGCGAGTGAATAAAAATAAAGGCAGTCGTGATGAGAAAAATCATTGTCCAGGAATTTTTGACCCTCGATGGTGTGATGCAAGGGCCCGGCGGTCCAAAAGAAGATATATCTGGTGGTTTTCAATATGGTGGCTGGGTGGCGCCGTATTTTAACGCAGAACCAGATCCGGCATTTGATGTCATCATGCAAAAATGGATGCAGCCCTCCGATATTCTTTTAGGGAAACATACTTTTCAGATTTTTGAATCTTACTGGCCCACACATACTGAAGACTGGCCGGGAATCAATGACGTCAATAAATATGTTCTTTCTACCAGTCTGGAGCATTCCGACTGGCAAAATACCCTTTTTCTGAAAAGCATTGATGAGATAATCAAGCTTAAAGCATCAGGAGAGGGAGATATTCGAGTTTATGGCAGTGCTGCAGTGGTACAGGCGCTTTTCAAATATGAACTTGTGGATGAACTCCGTCTGCTGACTTTTCCAATTATACTGGGTGTTGGCAAACGCCTGTTTAGTTATGAAGCAATACCCGCCGCTTTTCAATTGATAGATCATCTGGCCAGCTCAAATGGTATTGTGTTTACGCATTATCAAAGGGCAGGAGAAGTAAAGACTGGAACAATAGGCGAGTGATAAAGTGTACAAGGATGATGGTCGTTTTATATTTGAATTCTATTCTGGCTGAATACCTGGTTAAGAATACTTAAGGCTGACCCATTGCGTAGTGATGGAATTTTTGGAAAATACAAGCCTCTTGATTGAATTAATTAAGTGTTTTTAGCTCTAAATCCGCAGAAATTTTCAGCAGAAAACTATAAATTTTGATACATCGTTTAATTACTGTACATTCAGTTGTGATTTTATTAAAAAACACTTAACAAGACTGAAAAAGCTCGTATAATGCACCCCATCAAGACGTCGCGCTCATAGCTCAGCTGGATAGAGCACTTGGCTACGAACTAAGGGGTCGGGAGTTCGAATCTCTCTGAGCGCACCAATCTTGATAAGAATTCTGAAAAAACCGCACGTTGATGCGGTTTTTTTACGTCTGTGATTTTTAACTATTTTTCATATAAAAAACCAATAACTCTCTGCTTCCTACTCATCTTAATTTCTGCTGCACTTTCAGTGCATAAACGGTATTACCACCCACTGCTGGTAAAATATCATGATAGGGCATGCTACGCATGGCTCTTAATAAGAACGGCGCCTGATCGTGAATTTTCATACTGCTGGTGATTTGAAATAAGGTACCTTGTGACTGCGGCAATAAGCGCATACCACCTTTCACAAACTTCAAGTCACCGCCATTGGCATTGAACTGGTTTTGCAGGGAATCAGGTTGGTAAAAATGCATCTTAAAATTAAACGGGATCTGAATCACGCCCAAACCCACCGACACCTTATAGTTGGCATCTATATTCTGAGTATTGACCGGATTCAGTTCGACTTTCTTGATCTGCCGAGGAAAAAGCTGCTGCGTCGCTTCAGCCGCTAACCACGGTCGCAATTTTTCGACCGGATGCGCAAAATATTGATAGGTGCTGCTAAATCTTAAATTTTCTGAGGCTTTTCCTTCTTTGACCTGATAGCTCGGTAAAATGAAACTGACCGGTTGCCCTGATTTTTGGCTGATCTGGGCAATTTTTTGTAGCTGTTGAGGGTTGAATCTCATCTGCGGAATTGGAGTTGCTAGTGCCGCTATATGATCGGTTTCAAAGCGCTGTTGTAGTGCTTCCAGTAGAAATGCATTGGTACTCGGCGGAATGCCGAGTTTGGCTTCAGGCAGCGCATTCAGGATTTTACTGAATAAAAAGCCTTTGGGCTGATTCAGGTCGCCCCATTGGGTGACAGTCACCAGCGTTTTATGCGGACCCAGTGCAAACCATTCCAGTTTTCCCGCACCATAGGGAATCGGCGCATCAATAATTAAGGTGCTGATGCTGTTTTCGCCCAGATGATGCTGCATCACTACAGTTTCTTTAAAGTTTAACACCGGAATCGGGGTCGGGATATGAACCTGATATTTAATCTGCTGAATCGAACCCTGCTGCTCTAGCACTTTGGCTGACTTTAAAGTTGGAAACAGACCCACATAATTTGGATAATGGCGCAGCAATTTTTCAACTTGAGCTTCAGCCACAGGCAATACCACAGCTGCACTATAAAACTGTGTCTTGCTGGCTGCATTATTGTTTAAGGTGGGGAGCTGGGTTTTACTGGTTGGATGCGCATAAATCAGAATCCGCTCGCCGGTTAATTCTGCCAGTTGCTGGGCATTGCCCTGATAAGCACTCAGACTGCTCGGCAATTCGGCATTCCAAGGAATAATCTTGGCCAGTGCTGGGACAGAAACTGCCAAACAAACACCGATGAGCATGCATTGCTTTAATCCTTTCATTCAACATCCTGCAACATCCTGTTGCGTATTTTTTGTTTTAATTGCTGTTTATTTAAAACCAAATGCACGTATTTCCAAAGCAAAGTTATGTAATTGATGCGACAGGCCATAAGCGCTATGGATATTTTGGTATAGTATTGGGCAAGATTTTATTTTTGATGTGATGCTATGACTGAGTCAGCACCGACTTTATCGACCCGTTATTTTCTGACTTTAGAAGAATCTCAGGATGGTTTTGCCCTGGCGACGTTTGGTAAAAAGCAGATTTCACGTTTTCTGACGCCTCTGGTCAGTATCGGGATCATCATCTGGGGTTTCTCGATGGGTTTTGATGGCGTCGGACGTTATTACGTGGCTTTGGGCGCATTTTTTCTGCTCCTGCAAGGTATTATGCGTTACTGGTTCCTGCCGATGATGTTTAAACGTCAGTTTGTTAAATATCAGTTTGGTAAAAGCGAACAGGGTATTGATTTGTATCAGGACTATGCGGAAATTTTTAATAATGATCGTAGTAAGTTGGTGCCATATAGCGAAGTGCAGAATTTTGCTGTCGGTAAACTCACTTATATGCTGGAATTAAAAAACCGTACCGTGGTTATTGTGCCGAAGCGTGCATTTAAGGACGGCACTGAACAGAGTATGTTCGAGCATACATTTAAAAAATAATTCAGATATCTATAAAAGGAAAAGGGAAGTTTTGATCATGAGCACACGTCCATCCAAAATCGTTTGCGTGGGTCGCAGTTATGCCGATCATGCCAAAGAACTCGGCAATGCGATCCCTGATCGTCCGGTATTGTTTATCAAGCCACCGAGTGCCTTAAGTTCGCTCGAAGCAGGCATTGAATGGAATCCGGAATGGGGCAATTGTCATTATGAATGTGAACTCAGCTTGCGCATTGACCGGACTTTAAGCAAAGAAAGCGATCCTGTGAAATCACTTGAAGCTGTGGGTGCGGTGACTTTAGGTCTGGACTTAACTTTGCGTGATTTACAGGATGATCTCAAGAAAAAAGGCCAGCCTTGGGAACGTGCCAAAGCCTTTGATGGCTCTTGTCTGTTGTCGGACTGGGTGCCTGTCGCCGATGTAGTCACGGACTGGAAAGATGTGCATTACACACTGCAAGTCAATGATGAGCTACGTCAAAAAGGTGATACCGCTTTATTGATTTTTGATATTGCTACCTTGCTGGCTGACATCAGTCAGGTCTTTACTTTGGAAGAAGGGGATGTGGTGATGACCGGTACCCCGGCAGGTGTTGCAGCATTGCATTCAGGCGATCAACTGAAAATGACCCTCAAAGGGCAGTCTCAGGATTATGTCTGGACGACTTTTGTGAAATAACCAAGATTTTGAATCAAAGGAGCCAATGGGCTCCTTTTTCATATGCATCATTTTATTCATTAACAGTATAACGCTTGCGAAACTGATCTGGGGTGCTTCCCATCCAGCGTTTAAACATGTTGATAAATGCCGAGGCATTGGCATAGCCCAGATCAAAGGCAATGCTTTCAACGCTATGCGCTGCATTTAATAAAGACATGGCCTGCATCACTTTCAGGCGTTGCCGCCATTCATGTAGTGACATTCCCAGTTCTTTCTGGCTATATCGCGCTAGCGTCCGCTCGGTTAAATTGACGCGTTCTGCCAGTTGCTGCAGCGAGCTCTGATCTGCTGGATGCTGATGTAAATAATCTAACCTGAGTTCGATGAAATCCACTTAGCCTTTTAGCATATTTTGGAAAGTTGGCTTATTGGGGTTCAAGCAATAAGCCACTACAGCAGCCATAATATTCACCATGAAGTTGTTGACCGAACGATGACGTGAATGTTCAAGTTGCTGCAAATTTTTTAACTGATCATTTACTGTTTCGATCAATCCTCTTTTGCAAAGCAATTGTTTTTCTTGTTCAGTATGAATAGGTTTATTTTTCATATTCCTGCGTGATGGAGTCAATATTTTTAGTCCTCTGGCTGCTAAAGCTTCAGCTTTTGCTTTGCTCAAATAGCCTTTATCTCCGAGTAAAATTCCTTTTAACTCTTTAGTTAAAGATTCAAGTACAGCAACATCATGAACATTTCCTGATGTAAGTGTGAGATTAATAATTTCACCTAAATTATTGATAATCAGGTGTAATTTAAAACCATAAAACCAACCCGTACTACTTTTTCCACGACCGGCCAAACCTTTAAATACACGATGCCTTTTAATCCGAAGATTATGGCAAACCACCAATTTAGTGGAGTCAATGATACTGATTCCCGTATCTTTTCCTTTCACTTGATGGAAGAAACTACTCAGAGCTTGCAAACAACGGGGCATGATTTCAATAAATCGGTTGTAGCTAAGCAGTTTAGGAAAAGCAGATTTCCAGAATGGAACGATCATTTGGCAATAAAAATATTTGAAGAATCTAAACCCGGATTGATGAAATAAAATGACAATGGTCATTGCTTCAGACAAGCTTAAAGCTGACTTTTTCAGCCTGGTTTTTTGATCAGAAATTAAAGCTTTCTCTAAAGACTCATTAAATTTTTTGCAGAAATCATCCAAAATACAAAATAATTCGGTAATATGATCCATTGAAAAGCCTTGTTTTATAACATTTTGTCTTGAGAACCAATATGTTACAAATACAGGGCTTTTTTTTCTACTCTTTTTTTATATCGAACTCAGGTTAATCTAAAATCTGTTTCAGCAATGCATGTTCTGAATGCGGTAAATAACTGCTGACCAGTTGGGCTTGCTGGAGCTGATCGAGCAGCACCTGTAGCAGACGCTGATATTCAACTGAATTCTCGAGTGCTGGATGGTCTTGCTGATACAGTTGTTTCAGGTGGGTAAATAAAGCAGTGACCAAGGGGGCGCTGAGCAGGATGCCCGGTTGAGTGGGCAGTTGGCTACAAAGTGATTCATGCACATACAGAGTGCCATGAGAAACTGCGGTACGGTTCAGACCACGATGCTCTAAATTTGGCGGGAGCCAGATGCCGTGAGGTGAAGGTGTCACATAATTTATATGATTAATATTCACTTCCATCACGCCATGAAAAGCATAGACAAATTCTCCCCAGGCATGGCCATGCAGCGGATAAACAGATTGCGCGGGATCCTCCCTGAAACTGAGCCAGAGCGGTGCTTTAATCAGATCATGGGTCGGAAGTTGCTTGAGCGAAGCTGAATCTGCTTGGATTTTTTTATGCATCACCGAAATTGCCTGAATAACACCATCATTTGTCTACTTTGAAGTATATCTTTTATTTCTGACGCTTTTATAGTGTACCTTCCAAATGAGCAACAGGACCGTATGTGAGCCAGCGTCAGGCATTAGATGCCAAAGCATCTGCCATCATGTTTGTATTGTGTATGTTGTGGGGTTTACAACAGGTGGTATTGAAATGGGCCGCCAGTGATATTTCAGCCCTGATGCAAATTGCCTTGCGTTCAGCCTTATCTGCGCTGATGGTTTATCCCCTGATTCAGCAGAGCGTGCGCCGTCAACTCTGGAATGCACGCTATTTACCTGCAGGATTACTAGTCGGTGTGTTGTTTGCAACCGAATTCTATCTGATTGGTGAGGCACTGCGTTATACCTCAGCCTCGCATACGATTGTTTTACTTTATACCGCGCCGATTTTTGTGGCTTTGGGTTTACACTGGAAATTGCCGGCAGAGCGTTTGTCTTCTGTGCAATGGGGCGGAATATTTCTTGCCTTTAGCGGAATTGTAGTCAGTTTTCTGTTACGTCCACAGACAGAATCAACTTTACAAACTGATGCCTTGTGGGGAGATTTTCTGGCTTTGCTTGGCGGCGTATTCTGGGCAGCCACCACAGGCAGTGTACGTCTGAGCCGGCTGGCTGAAGCACCTTCAACCCAGACTTTGTTCTATCAATTATTGATAGGTGGAATCCTGTTATTGCCTCTGGCTGTTCTGACTGGACAAGCAGCCATTCAATGGACAGTGTTGTCTATTTCCAGTCTGGTTTTTCATACCGTGGTGATTTCCTTTGCCAGTTATCTGATCTGGTTCTGGATGCTGAAACATTATCTGGCATCACGTCTGGGCGTATTTTCCTTTTTGACCCCTGTATTCGGCATGCTGTGCGGCGTGCTGATTCTGGATGAACATATCGAAATCAATTTTATTATCGGCACCTGTATGGTCATGCTGGGTGTGATTCTAGTGAGTTTGCAGGGATGGCTGAAAAAACCGAATATCAATAAAAGCATTCAAGAGCAAGCATGAAAATCTGGTCTGTAAATTTAGCGACCTGGATTGGTCTGTCTTCTATTCTGATCTGGGCCAGTCTGGTCGCCGTAGTGAAACTGATTACTGAATCCACCAGTGCAGTGCAGGGGATTGCTTTAATTTATAGTTTTAGCAGTCTGGCGATTTTTGCGTTCACCGGCTTTCCAAAAATCACGCAAATGTCCAAGCGTTATCTGCTCGGTTGTGGCGCTTTATTTGTGGCTTATGAGATTCTATTTCTGGTTGCTGTGGCATGGTCGGATAATCGTGAACAGGTGATGCTGATTGCCATGATCAATTATCTGTGGCCACCCTTGATGATTGTTTTTTCGATTTTTGCCCGACAGTTGCAGGCCCGCCTCTGGGTGATTCCAGGATTTCTGCTCGCTGTGATGGGACTGATGCTGGTGGTCAATCCAGAAATCACTAATCTGCCGAAGTTCATGCAGGTTTTAGCTGAAAATCCTTGGGCCTATGGCTTTGCCTGCCTCGGCGCTTTGTTATGGCCTTGCTATTGCGTTCTGACCAGAACCTACGGCCGCGGACAAAATGGCGTACCGATTTTCTTTTTGGTCGCTGTAATCAGCTTATGGCTCTTACATTTAGGATTAAATGAACCTTTTATCATGCCCACATTCAAGCTATGGCTGGGAATTGCAGTGGTGGGAAGTCTGATTGGTATCGCCTATAGCAACTGGAATCAGAGTATGCAATTCGGCAATATCAAGGTGCTGATCTTAGCCACTTACTTTATGCCGATTCTTTCTTCGGTCATGTCCATGCTGATTTTGGATGTCAGCCCCGAACTCAGTTTCTGGATCGGGACTACTTTGGTAAGCGTGGGTGCGATTGTTTGCTGGAAATCTACCGCTATCAGTTAAAAAAAATCCTCTCAAGCGAGAGGATTTTTTTATTTATGTCGGAACAGTTCGGACAATGGAAAATTGAGTTTTTCTTCCAGATATTGATCAGTTTCCTGTAATCTAGGTGAGAAATTTTGCATCCAGATGTCATCAGTCTGGGCATTGGTGAGATGGTTTTTGCGTGGCAGTGGATAAGGCAATTGCAGATAAAAATTCCAGAAGCTGACCTGATCCAGATCGCGAACCAGCACATATTCATTCTCATCGGTGCGTTTGATTAGATTCTGCTTTTCAAACATGGCGACATAGCTCGGCCAGCGGCCAATTTCATCCCGGCCCAGCACTTCAAGCGCTTGTGCTTCACTGATGCTTTCACCGGTTTTCTGTTTTTTATAAAAGAGTTCTAACAGATCCAGCAGCATGACGATCGGATGACGTTTATTGTCCTGCCCAGATTCAAACGCCGTCAGGGCATAGCTGATTTCAACCCCCAATAACACAATAATCCACGACAGATAAATCCAGAGCAGGAAAATCGGCACGGCGGCGAAGGCACCATAGACGATCTCATAGCTGGTAAAGTTTGACATGATATAGCCAAACAGATTTTTCAGCAGCTCAAACACCACGGCACTAAATAGACCGGCAATAAAGGCAGATTTAAGCGGTACACTGCGATTCGGGATGGTCCAGTTCAAAATGAAAAATCCGAGTACAGTCAAAGAAAAGGAAATCGCCCAGAGGACAAAAGCGCCATCAAGCTCATAACCGGCAAAGTTATTGCTGAGAATGCTCATGGATGCCACGGTCGAAGAAATCACAAATGCACTGCCGAGTAAAATCGGCCCGAGCGAAATGATGGTCCAGTAACGCATAAAGCCCATAATTCCGCCCCGCGTTTCAGTCACGCGCCAAATGCGGTTAAACACCGTTTCGATACTGCTGAGCATCAATACTGTCGTCACAAACAAGAACAGAATACCAATGATGGTGAGATTGCTGGATTTATCGGTAAAGGCATTCAGGGCCTTATCAAAGGCAATTGTAGTTTTGGGTAAAAAATTACTATAGATCAGTTGTTGCAATTGCTGCCGCGCAGGTTCCAGCGCTTTAATGGAAGAGATAATTACCAGAAAAACCGTCAGCATAGGCACCACCGCAAACAGGGTAGTGTAGGTCAGGGAACCTGCCTGTTCGCGACAGCGGTCTGCTTCAAAGCGTCGAAGTACAAATAAAACAAATTGAAACCAGTGTTTTTCATAGAAAGGTAATTTCTTTAAATACTTAACAATCATCTGCATCCAATCTCAATTTTTTTAATCATCATGAATTTTCATCATCAGCTTAACCAAAAAACTTGCAAAGTATCGTATAGTTTTATTTTTTTAAGTAATGAATAAGAACCATGATGCAACCTTATGTCCTTGTTTTATATTACAGCAAATATGGCTCAACCAAAGAAATGGCGCATCTGATTGCCAATGGAATTGAAGCGGCAGGCGTGGCAGTAAAAATCAGGACAGTTCCAAATATTTCCAGTATGGTAAAAGTTGCTGAACCGAGTATTCCGGCAGAAGGGGATATTTACTGTACTCTGGATGATCTAGCGCAGTGTGCCGGCCTGGCGCTCGGTTCACCGACCCGTTTTGGCAATATGTCCTCTGAAATGAAATATTTTTGGGATCAGACCACGAGTCTGTGGCTGAATGGAGCGCTACACGGTAAACCGGCTTGCGTGTTTACGGCATCAGGTTCCATGCATGGCGGACAGGAAAGTACTTTACTCACCATGCTGCCGCCGTTATTTCATCATGGCATGATGATCATGGGGCTTAGTAACGCAACACCGGCACTATCGAATACCAAAACTGGTGGTACACCTTATGGTGCTAGTCATGTCAGCGGCCCGCGGCATGATCAGGGCCTGAGTCAGGATGAAAAAATTCTATGTGAAGTACAAGGCAAGCGTTTAGGTGAAGTGGTACTGAAACTCAATTGAGTCTGAAAAACACTCACAGGAAATGAAGGATGAACTTCATTTCCTGAATTTTATTAGGCTTTTTTTTGATCTTTTTGATCTTTTTGATCTTTTTGATCTTTTTGATCTTTTTGATCTTTTTGATCTTTTTGATCTTTTTGATCTTTTTGACTAAATCTGTATTTGCATTTCAGACATTGATAATCCTGAAACAGATTACGGTCGACAGAAACCCCGGCCTTTTTCCCCAGAAAATTACCGACCACACCGCCGGTAATCCCGACACTGATTGCACCGACAAAAGTGCCTACGGTTCCGCCGACAATTACACCTAAAGGTCCGGCTACAGTACCAATCGCAGCACCAATCGATGCACCTGAAGCAGCGCCACCTACAGTCCCTGCAGTTGCACCCGCTGAACTCATGAGAATGCCGCCAATTTTCTTTAAATTCTGTTCATGATCGCGCTGTTCGATATCGGCTGAGCCACATTTAGGACATTGCATAGATTGTTCCATTAAGGATTGAGATGTGCTTGTTTTAGGTTTGTCGGGAATAGGATGTGTGCCCTGATCAGCACTTATTCATAACATACAACAACACACTAGATAAGTTTTGAATTCGCAAATCAGAAACATTGCATACTCACTTGATTCTAGTTGAGTTCACGCTAAAACATTGTATTTCAGCTGTAAATATATGCCTTCTTGGTTGATTAACGCAATTCTTAACCTGTCATTGAGGAAATGGCAAATCTCAAGATCATCAGAAATGTTCTTCTCTCATCATTCTAAATATTGTGCTTTTAGCTCTTAGAAAGACTATTTCTGGAGTTGAGATGAAAAAGGAAAGGAAGTCGAAAAATATGTAAACGAGTTCTTATGAGGTCTATTAAAATTTTTCAGACAAAATACACCTGAATATTGGTGTTTCTTTATAAGTCACCTTCATTGTAATTGATTAATTGTATTTTAAACAAAGTGTGACATTTATCGTTATTAAATAGAAGTTCTAATAAAATAAAAATTTACGGTCTTTAAAATGTAAAAAGCATAATAATTCTAATCTTTATTAGATAAATTTTTGATTATTACTAATATAAAAAATATATTATTTTAATCAAGTTTTTTATATGAATTTTATATTCAAAATTTTTTTATATAATGATTTCTTACAAATCACAAATAATAAATAATAAATAATAAACAAATATATATTATTTAAATAAAAACAATAATTTATATTTTTAAATAAAATAAAAAAATATGTGAATAGGGATAAGTTTTACATTTTATAATTTTATGTGATTTAATATTTTTCAGATAAATTTAATCTTATTAAATGAAAAATTAAATAAATATCTTAAATCAGAGGATATTAAGATTATGAGAATGTTAGTTATCAATCTGGGTTTATTATGTTTATGTTTTCTAAGTAACGCTTATGCCACTTCTGATGAGTGGACTCAGCGTTGGAAATCATCCAGTGCCCGTTCCAATGAGAATCTAGTTCAAGCCAATCTAATCGAACTTAAGGAGTCAGACTATTATTCCGGATTAGGTAAAACCACCGTTCATAGCACCTCAACCACTTCCATCGGGACGGTAAATACCCCGACCAACAATATCAATGTAGAGGGTACAGACAACAATATTGATATTACGAGTGAATTGCTGAATGAAGCACCAGTCAATTCAAATACCAACCAAAATCCTCAGCGCTGTCTTAATTTAAGTAACAGACCAGGAGAATCACAATGCTGAATTTCTCCTCGACCAGAAGACATTTATCTTTCGTAAGTGTCACCGTCCTTTTTAGTTCTTTTTTAACAGGCTGCACAGGTTTAGCACCCTCAAACAAGAAGCCAGTTAGCCTGGTGCAAGGTCCCCCAATTACCGATATTTTTACCCCTTTTGATATGGCTTTATCCTGCCTAAAAGGACAATTACGTAGTGATGTGAGTTTCTCCGTGGGGGCAATTCTGGATCAAACCGGTAAGGATGTAGTTACCAATGGTGGTAGCGGAAAAATGGTGACCCAAGGTGCGGGAGATATGGTGCAATCTGCCTTGTTTCAGGCGAGGGTAAGCTTAATGAACCGGCGTGATCCCCGGATTATTGAAAGCGAAGCCAAGTGGGGCATTCGTGATCCAAGACAAATCCAGGCTTCTGATTATTATGTGACAGGCAGTATTAACAGTCTGGATTTTATTCCGGGTGGTGGTTTTGACATGCAGATCGCTGGTGTCGGTCCGAATTATAGTCAAACCCGGATTATGGTCGGTCTGGATTTATCTTTGACTGATACCCGCAGCAGTAAAGTCGTGGGCAATGTTTCATTGCAGAAGCAAATTGCTGCACAGGATTATGGCTTAAGTGCAGGCAGATTCGCTGGTCGTACACTCTTAAATATTCAGATTGGAAAAGGAGAACGAGAGGCAACTAACTTTGCCTTGCGGCAAATGTTGAATCTGGCCACTTTTGAATTGCTGAGTCAGGTTGTCCCACCCGCCGTATTTGAAAGTTGCCGTGCGCAGATACCGCCAGAGTTTGGTCAATTGAACTTAACCCGAAGTTCTGTCGCTCTGCATAAATACAAGAAAAACCAGCAACAAAATAGTACAGCTTCAAGCAGTGTTGTTCAGGAGTCAGTCTCAAGCCAGGCAGACTCATCCAATGAAAAAAATAAGTCAACCAACTCCCCGAGTAAAGATACAAAACCGCCTAAACAGAAAGAGTCCGAGGTGATTCAAAACCCTGAAGCAGAGCCTGAAATGAGTAAACAGGACTTGATTAAATATATCAGCAAGAAGCAGCGTCAACCTTCTTCAAATGAAAAGAATGAAGAAAAAGATACTCAAGAAGAAGCTGCTAAAGAACAAGAAGATGAAAAAACCACAACGCTATGGGAGGTTAATCCTGATGTGGTCGAAAATTACTGGTCTAGCACCCAACGTGATTAAGAATATTTAAAAATGGGCTCGCTCCCATTATAAGAAGGAGTACTTAGCGAGAGGTACTTCAAAACAAAAGTAGGAAGAACAACGATGAAAAATACGATCAAAACAATCGCTTTATCCGTCGCCTTTCTGTCTAGCGCAGGTATGGCATACGCCCAAGATGGTGAAACACCTACTGATGTCACCGTAGATACAGGCTTACAAGCTACCCTGGATTCTATTTCTCAGCAGGTTGAAAATGGTTCTGCTTTGAATCTTGCTGTGAATACAGGTGATGTTGATGCAAGTGTCGATTTAGAAGCAATTGCAGAAGCTACAAGAGAAGCACCAGACGCCATTAGTTCAATTGAAGGTACAATTGAAACTACTGCGATTGGTGCCGCGAATACAGGTAGTATCAGTATTGAGCAGGGTAGCTACAATAAGGTGGTATCAGACATATCAGATGCAACGGATAACTACGACTACAGTGTAGTAACGAGTGCAACTAATAATTCTGAAACTCTAGAGGAGCTATCAGAGGTTGCGGATAGTTCAGATATCTCGGAAGTTGCGAGTTCAACACTAAGTACTGACTATAGTGAGGAAATCAATGAAACCTTAAGCAATTATAGTGTAGCGAACATTGCTTATAATGCGGGTGCTATTGATGCATCTGTCAGTGCCATTGCAGAAGGAACTCAAACTGCTATTAACAACAGCATCACAACTACCGCTATCGGTGCTGTGAATAGCGGTAGTATCACTGTGACTGTTAAATAAACTCTTTTTTCGAGGTGAACATAGGCCTAACTATTGGCAGATAGTTAGGCCTCTTTATTTTATAATAACATCCACATAAATTGTTGTTTATTCATCGGATAAAAAAGTACTTATTTGTTTGACACTCTCTATTTCAGAAATTGAATAGTCTGGAGCTTAAGATTAAATCATTTATCTAGGATCAAATCTGGAAGAATAAATAAGAACTTAGGCTGAGCTATAGTTGAGCTTTGAATATTTTAAATTTATATCATCAGAAAAACGCAATAAAAAAAGAGCGCATCAGCGCTCTTTTAAAATTTATTGGCGAGTTTCTTAGTCGCGAACAAACTCAACAGTGCCATTTGTCAAAGACTTTACGCGTGCCAGTGATTCAACACGATAGCCTTTTTCAAGCAGCAGATCACGACCTGGCTGGAATGATTTTTCAATCACAATGCCAATACCGACTACTTCTGCATTTGCCTGATGAATCAGGTCTGCAAGACCTAAAGCTGCTTGACCATTAGCCAAGAAATCATCGATCACTAAAACCTTATCGGTTGAGCTGATGTGTTTATTTGAAATCGCGATTGTGCTTTCAGTTTGTTTAGTAAATGAAAAGACTTTAGAGCGATATAAATCATCTTTCAGGGTCAGAGACTGGTATTTACGTGCAAAGATCACAGGTACGCCAAGCTCTAGGCCGGCCATTACTGCAGGTGCGATACCTGATGCTTCAATCGTAATAATTTTGGTAATACCAGCATCCTTAAACAGACGCGCAAATTCTTGACCAATCAGTTGCATCATGACTGGATCAATCTGATGGTTTAAGAAAGAATCTACTTTCAAAACTTCTTCAGAGAGAACGATGCCTTCAGCCAAGATTTTCTGTTCTAGTGCATGCACGGGAGAATCCTCAAGAGCAGGTGCTTTTTCAAGCAAAAGCGTATTGTAAAAAGCACCCGGAAAAAATCAAGTGAAATTCGCCAAAAACTTAGTTGCTTGCACCTTTATAGTCAGTTAACAGTAAACCATAGGAGGTTTTCTTGTCGACATGCGAAACTTTGACTGGAAGATAGTCAAGTTTTGGTGCCAGCCAGAAAATGGTTTCACGACCTGGTTTGCTATGTTTCATCACCACTTTAATGGTATTAAAAGATCCGTATTTGGTACTTATAGTCTCTGAACCCTGTTTGACAAACTTACGGCCTTCAATTTCTTTGGCATCAGCGATATAGTAATTTGTTTTCAGGCCTGAATTTTTTAAGTCTTCACGAATTTGCAATTCTGCATTCAACTCATCCAGAACATCTGCTCTCCAGGCAAAAGAACGTTTTTCATCGTCTTTCTTGGTACTGATAGTTTTGCTGGAAGGATTAAAATTAATACTCATGGTGTTGTTATGCACCAGTACTTTACTGCTGCGACTGAAACTGCTTGATCCGATCTTGCCATTATTAAAAGTAAAGCGGCTGGTTTCGGTTGCAGAGGCAATACCCCCGGCTTTTGCAGCAAAGACATAAGTCCAGTTATTGCCAGATTTGCTTAAAGTCCGCGTTGCAGAACCCATATTCTTGCCATTATAGCTAAATTGATAACTGGCCTGGAAAGGAGTCATGGCAAAAGCTTGGCTAGAAATACCAGTGAACAGTATCGCGCTGCTCAGACCCGTGGTCATCGCTAAAGTTTTGAATACAGTCTTCGCCATCAGTTATTTTCCTATATTGATTCAACGGGCAAAACATATCACTTATTGCACCCTTTATTATTTGGGCAAAATATGGAAATTGAAGGGATATTTCTGCCAAAAATGTATATTTCATGTA
Organism: Acinetobacter sp. CIP 64.7; assembly: GCF_000369745.1. Lineage (GTDB taxonomy): Bacteria > Pseudomonadota > Gammaproteobacteria > Pseudomonadales > Moraxellaceae > Acinetobacter > Acinetobacter fasciculus. Next base: position 421,248 of record NZ_KB850177.1, read on the forward strand.
GTTTTATGGAACTTTTGTTCAAAAACTACGTTCGGCATGATTTAAGAAGGATCTTTCTGTTTGATGGGGGTGACCCGGTTGTCATCCATCTCGTCTTCATCCCAGTTCTCCTCCTGATCTTGGGAGAGTTTTCTAAACAGGGCGGCCAGATTGACGTTGCCAATCACCACCAGTTCGGCTTCACGAAGTACTGCGTGATTCACATGAACTTTGCCCAAGGTATCAATGACAGATCGGCTTTTACCTAACCAGCGATTTAAATCCAGATAGAGCAAGTCATCGATGACTTTAATCACGCCCAGTTTTTCCAGAATCATTCCCAACGGATCTTTATGTAAGATACGTTGATAGAAGAACAAGCCAAAACGCACGCCCAGTTTATACAGCATATTTGGATATTTGGCTTCAATCAGCTGAGTATCACTAATTTGCTCGAACACGATCAACTGGGTAGTTTTATTCAGTTCCATCTGTACCAGTTTCAAATCAACCGATAAAGTGACAATCAAGCCTTTATAATCTAGTGTTGCATATAAACGCAGCCAGTCTTCATGTAAATCTGCATGTAAGTCTTTCAATGCATCGACATTGTCTGTGACAAAGCGCTGAAAGGTTGCATTCAGGAAGACTTGCGATAAGGGGAATTCACGCTCATCTTCAATAAATCCTTCCGCCCTCTGATACACTTGGCGGATTCGGTTGGAAATATTGGAAATTAGCGTTTGCATACTGAAGCGTCCTGGCAACTTTATTTTTGACTCGGGATGTATCTTGTCGAATTGTATGAAAAATACAAGCGTTCATGCTTGAAGTTTAGCAAAATAAATAGCACCATTTTTATAGTTTTAGTTATGTAACGTTGAAGATTTGATGGATTTGGCATTTTAAAAAGATAAATGACGAATCCGTTTATTTTAAATCTTTCAAATACTTTTTGGGGAGCTGAACTCATTATTGAGTTTGGGCGAATGTGAAAAAACGATGATACTCATGCCTCTGGTCAGAACTTGGTGGAAAGATCCAGTGTTTAGCAGTGCGGTGCTTGCCGCAGGCATTCTGCATTTGATCGTGCTAACTCTGGAATTTGGTATGCCGCAAGATCGGGATACCAGTACCAAAGAAATCGCAGTCAGTTTGCGACAGACTGATGAAAAAATTGAGCATGCCGATTTTTTGGCTCAAACGGACCAGCAGGGTTCCGGCCAGTTTAGAGAGGCGCATCGCATGTCGAGTGATATGCCATCGCCGTTAATGGAGCAACATGCAGGCGAAGAACTGCAAGAAAGTCTGGATATGCTGCAACAGCAACAGGAACTCAGTTTTGAAGAAAAAGTCCTGATGACCACCTTGAGCTGGCAAAAGCAGGCGGAAGAAAATCAGCGTAAAAAAATGCAGGAGCAATTACAGAGCCAGTTTCAGGCCAAAGCGGCCATGGTCGCCAGTCTGGAAGCGCAATATTTACAGCGTCAGCAAAATTTCAGTCGTCAGCAAAAAATTAAGACTGTGGATGGTATTCAGTCCAAGCAGGATGTTTCGGCCGCATATCTGGAAAAGTTCCGTGAAAAAGTGGAATTTTATGGGAACCGCTACTATCCGGAAGCAGCTAAGCAGCAGAATCTGGCAGGGGAAGTACGGCTGATGGTGATCCTGAACCAGAATGGCGGAATTCGTGCCATTCGGCTGATTGACAGTTCAGGACATGCCATGCTGGACGAAGCAGCCAAATCTTCCGTGCGTAAGGCAGCACCATTTGGTGCTTTCGACAGTAAAATGAAAGAAATTTCCGAGCTGCGGGTGATTCGTACCTGGCGATTTGATCCGGCTGAAGCAGAGTTTGAAGTGCGTTAAAATTGATATTTACCAAGACCTCTCCCTAACCCACTCCTAATAAGGCATAGGTATCTACACATCTATGAGATACCTAATGCCATTGTGGCTATCTCATTGAGTTCATCTATTGAATATTCCGAGAGCAGTTGAAGAGTGTTCAGTAAAATCGAAAGCCCTGCCAATAAGGCAGGTGCACTTTCCAACCTACCTCTTTTCTGCTGCCGACCTGAAAGACGGGTGAGAAATACACGAATTTTCTGATGGTGTTCATCTTCAGAACGCTGGATTCGCCAAGTTAAAACACAAGCCATACAGCTAATCAGTAACCGCCTTAAAATGGCTTCAGGTCTGGTCTGAAGCCATGCTTCAATATCATGACCTGCCTGCTTGAGCAGCTTGAAATAGCATTCAATTGTCCAGCGCCAGTAATACCAGGTCGTCATCTCTACCGTAGTAATCTCTGATGGAACATTGCTGATTAGTGACCATCTTGCGACGGTCTTATCCTGATCATCTTTCACTACGGCAACAATTAATCTGGCTTCAATCGCACTCCCTGGCTGGGGAGCAACCCGTTGGCCTGAATCGTCATTTCTCTTCGGTTTTGCTGCACGTGTTATCCGGATAGCAGTTTCTCCCACATGCAACATATGCCGGTTTCCTTTATAGGCAATCGGCTGGACCTGCTGCGTTTCTACTCGTTCTGCGGCTTCTGCAACTTTGCATGTTTTGCCCTGATGCTCAATTCGATGGCCTTCTTTCGCCCGAATCAGCCATTTAAAACCCTGGCTGCTCATTTCCCTTAGGTGGGCAATGGAGTCACCTTCACGATCAATGATATGAACACATGTTTTCTCAATGGGATATTGTTCAATCACTTTGATTTGTTCGGTAAGTGAATCTAGATGAGATTTGCGCCCAGCAGAGTGTTGACTGAATGTGGAATAGCAGCCTGAGGCATCTGATAGTGTCTGCGCCAGTGGCGCAATAGGTAGTCCCGAGGCTGCATCAACCAGCAGACTGCTTTGCAATTCATAGCCTGAATCATATTGATGGGTTCTTTGCAGGCGCTGAATTTTATGATGGTGTTTCACATACTGTAGCTGAGACCAGTCATGAACAATCAATGCATATTGATGCGGTGATGCCTTGATCTGTTCACATGCAAGATGTTCAATTGGCTGGTTTAACTGACTAAAAGAGATTTTGTCATTATTCAGGAATCGCCAGACCGCTTGTGTGGTTGCGAAACTCGACTTTTGGGCAGAAGCCAGGTCTTTGATTGCCGGAGCAAGTGAAGCAAGAGGGTTCATATTGAGCTTTACAAGGCTGTTATAGCGCTTGACAAGACGCTGATCCAGGCCAGAGATGTTAAATTGAAGAGCATGCTCTTCAATTTAACGCAAAGTTCAGGAATTGTGTAGATACCTATGCCTAATAAGGAGAGGGAACTATATCTATAATGTTTAACAATCATAGGATTCTAATGAATGTTCTCCCTCCCTCTGGGAGGGAGTTAGAGGGAGGGCAACTTTGAATAAAAAAAGCGAGCCTTGGCCCGCTTTTTTTAATGAAAGAATTTTAGTTCTGTTCCAGATAAGGATTTTCAAAACCTAGCTTGGCCAGAATCTCAATTTCAATGCTTTCCATTTCTTCTGCATCTTCATCTGAAGTTTCATGATCATAGCCCATTAGGTGCAAGGTGCCATGAACCAGCATATGGGTAAAGTGAGTCAAAGGCGCTTTGCCCTGTTCATTCGCTTCACGTAATACCACCGGAATACAGATCACCAGATCACCAATGGGAAATGCATCCAGAAACTGCGCCATTTCATCTGGAAGTTCACTCGGGAAAGACAGGACATTGGTCGGTTTGTCTTTGCCGCGATATTCCAGATTCAGTTTATGACTTTCGTCATTGTCGACACAGGCAATTCCGATTTCGCAATCACTTTGAGTGCCGATATGACGTAAAGTGGTTTCTACAACTTTTTTAATATAGGCACGTTTCAGCACCAGTTCAGGCGACTGAAAGTCCTGTTGTAAGGAAAGACTAAGTTTCAACACAAATCCTTAAGTTTAAAGCTTAATGCTGTGCATCTGCAGCAGCATCATTTTCAGCGATCAAGGCATCCTGACGTGCTTTTCGTTCGGCACGTGCTTCAGCACTTAAGCGCTGCTGTTCACTGTCCCAGCCTTCATAGGCTTCGACAATTTTCTGTACCAGCTGATGACGTACCACATCACGCGAATGAAAACGGGTGATATGAATTTCAGGAATTTTATCAATCACGCGCAAAGCATGTGACAGGCCGGATTGCTGACCTCGCGGTAAATCTACCTGAGTTACGTCGCCAGTAATCACCGCTCGTGAGCCAAAACCTAAACGGGTCAGGAACATTTTCATCTGTTCTGGGGTGGTGTTCTGCGCTTCATCCAGAATCACGAAAGAATGATTTAGGGTACGGCCACGCATATAAGCAAGCGGAGCGACTTCAATCACTTGACGTTCGATCAGCTTGGCCACTTTTTCAAAGCCGAGCATTTCATACAGCGCGTCATACAAGGGACGTAAGTACGGATCAATTTTCTGGGTTAAATCCCCCGGCAGGAAACCGAGTTTTTCACCGGCTTCAACCGCAGGACGAACCAGCAGAATACGCTGGATTTCATTGCGCTCCAGCATGTCGACTGCAGCCGCAACGGCGAGATAGGTTTTACCTGTTCCGGCAGGGCCAATACCAAAAGAAATATCACTTTGCAGAATGCGCTGTACATAGCGTTTCTGGTTAGCACCACGCGGATTGATCCGACCCTTACGGGTTTGCAGCCAGACATTGTCCAGCCCCGTATGTTCCTGATCGTCCAGATCTTGCTGAAGTTCACGGTCAGTCTGGCTACCCTGAATCATCAGATGTAAAGTATCTGCACTAATCTGCTGACTATGTTCAGATTCTTCATGAAGACGTTGTAAGAGCATTTCGGCTCTCTCAACGGCATCGATTCCACCATCAATAATAAAACTTTCTCCGCGATGGGAGATTTTGACGTCTAAACGTTGTTCAATTTGCTTCAAATGGCCGTTATAGGCACCTAACATGGCTTGTATACGGTCCATCGAAATTCCAGGAAAAGCTACTGTACGTCGAATCGCTGCAGTCAAGAGTGTTCCTTATGAAGTGTGCGTTATATGCTCTACATTACGCCACGTCAGGCTCAAGATTCAAGAGCTCACCGTAAACTAAATTCAAAGTTTTAATTTCGGTAATTTCAATCTCGGCAAAGCGGCCTACCCAGGCAGGGTCACCAATAAAGTTAACATAACGGGTATTGTCCGCCGTACCAACCAGAATATTCGGATCTTTATCAGAAACTTTTTCGATCAGTACACGCTGGATAGTCCCAAGCATGGCATCCGTCTTGTCAATGCTTGAACGCTTAATCCATTGCTGAACTTTGGCCAGACGTTCTTTTTTCACATCTTCAGAAATCGTATCTTCCAGTTCTGCCGCAGGCGTACCCGGACGTTTTGAATAGATGAAACTATAAGAATGGTCGAAGTCTAAATCCTGAATAAACTGATAAGTTTCTTCGAAATTCTCATCAGTTTCACCCGGGAAACCAATGATAAAGTCTGAAGATAGGTGCATGTCAGGGCGAACTGCACGTAATTTTTTGATTTTCTCGATGTAAACATCAATCGTATGGTTGCGCTTCATGGCTTGCAACACATCATTGGAACCGCTTTGTACCGGCAAATGCAGATGTGAAACCATTTGTGGTAGGTCACGATAACACTGGATCAGGTCGTCATTAAATTCCAGCGGATGCGAGGTGGTATAACGAATCCGGCCAATACCCGGAATATCCGCAACCAAACGTAACAGATCGGCAAAGGTACAGATATTGCCTTCAAAAGTTTCACCACGGTAGCCATTTACGTTCTGACCCAAAAGTGAAATTTCACGCACGCCTTTTTCTGCCAAACCCGCAATTTCTGCGAGGACATCATCCAGTGGACGGGACACTTCTTCACCACGCGTATAAGGCACCACACAGAAAGAACAGTATTTAGAACAGCCTTCCATAATCGAAACAAAGGCTTTATAGCCTTCAACACGCGGTTCAGGCAGGAAGTCGAATTTCTCGATGTCCGGGAAGGAAATATCCACCAGTTTGATTTTTTCTTTTTTCGGCTTTTCGATCTGCTCAAAATGCTGATCCAGCATTTGCGGCAAACGGTGCAGGGTTTGCGGGCCAAAGATCATGTCGACATAATTGGCACGTTTCTGGATGTTGTCGCCTTCCTGAGACGCTACACAACCACCGACACCAATAATCAGGTCAGGATTTTTATCCTTTAGTTTGCGCCAGCGGCCCAGCTCGGAGAATACTTTCTCCTGTGCCTTTTCACGGATCGAGCAGGTATTCATCAGCAGAATATCGGCATCTTTAGGATCGGTGGTCAGCACATAGCCATGAGAATCGCCTAACAGGTCTGCCATACGGTGACTGTCGTACTCATTCATCTGACACCCTTGCGTTTCGATGTACAGTTTTTTGACTGAAGCATCGCTGGCTGGGGTATGCGCTGGCTGGGTAACAGTGTTTTCTGAGGCAGCTGGGGCACCATTCGGAATGAAGGTTTGAACCGTCATGTAGGCTCCTACAAGGTAATACGTTGAAAGAGTGAACGAATAGCCTGATTGATGCATCAAACAGGTGAATAAAAATTCAATTCACGGACTGAAATCTTGGAAAGGCGCATATTTTAGCAGGAAAGTCGCTTAAACTTATAGCCCAAATTAACTGTGGAAAAATATTGATTTGTGGGCAAAAATTGTCTGTAGATTAATATTGCTTAATCATAAGGTTACATAACTGAACAATAGAGTGGGTTATAATCTTCAAACTAGCTCTTATTATATGCAACATGGGCTAAGCACAAAATCGATGATAGAAGGCAAAGGGATGTTGAAACACACTAAAACTATGTATAAATACTATAAATTAATTACTTTAAGTGTGGCATGTATCTGTTCAGCGAGTACACAGGCAGCAGAAGAACAATTTAATGATGCCTTGCGTGCAGCCAATGCAGGTAATACTGAACTGTTACAGCAATATCGTCTGTCTATGCAGAATGATGCCTTGGGCTATTATCCGGAATACTGGATTTTAAACCAGAATCTTGCCATGCAGCCTGTCAGCCAGATTATCAGCTTTGCCCAGCGTTACCCTCAATCTGCTATGGCTGAAAAGCTGGCAGCAGACTATGTCGAAGAAAAAGTAAAAATGGCAGACTTTAGCACTGCCCAACCGGTATTGCCTTATGTGACCAATGCCGATCCTGCCGAAGCCTGTGCAGTGGCACAAGTGCGCGCCAAAGCTGGCGATGAACTGGTCTATGCCGAGTTTAAAGAAGTCTGGTTAACCACCAATAGCCAGCCTGATTCTTGTACTGGTCTAGGTCGGATGATGCTATCCAGTCCACTCATGACCTCAGAAGACCGTCAGCAGCGACTCTGGGGGCAACTTCGTGCCGGACAGTCAGGTCAGGCCATTGCGACAGCGCAAGGCATTGGTCTAAATCTGTCTCTGGCACAACTGAATTCGATTCAGGCCAATCCCACCAATTATTTGTGGTCTGCGGCTAAAAGTACTGCGGCAGAGCATGCCTATCTGATTTATGCGCTGGGACGTCTGGCCGATAGCGATTTGGACTCAGCGTTGTCTATTGTCAAACGGACTGCCGAAGGTACACCGGTACAGGTACAACGCGCCTTATATCGTGCTGTCGGTTATATCGGTGGTACTACAGTCATGAAAAACAACTTCAATCGGGAAGTGTTGAATGCGCTAGATGTCAGCTATGGCCTGCCATTTAGCCCGGAAGAAGCCGAGATTTATGCACGTCAGGCAATTCGTTTTAGTGCCTGGGAAAGCCTGATTCGTGCCATTGATAGCATGAGTGTTAACCAAAAGCAGGAAGACCGTTGGCAATATTGGCTGGCGCGTGCCAGCGAACAACGTACTGATCGTGCTTCCAAACAGGCAGCAGAAAGTATTTATCGTAAGCTGGCGACCGGAGATGACTATCACAATCTTCTGGCACGCGACAAGCTGGGGCAGGTGACTGCGAGTACACCAAATCCAGCGCAGCCATCCAATCAGGCTATGCAGCGCTTGAATCAGGATATTCATTTCCGCCGTGCTTTCACCTTACGTAATATCAGCGCCCCGGAGAACTATATTAACCGGGAATGGAACTGGGCAGTGCGTCAGGCTTATCTAAAGAAGGATGATGACCTGTTGCTGGCCGCGGCAAAACGTGCCATGGATATGGGCTGGTATGATCGTGCCATTTATGCCGCTGACCGTACCGCGAACAAACATAATTATAACTATCGTTATCCAATGCCACATCAGAATTACGTGGTCAGCCATAGTCGCAATGCGGGGGTTGATCCGGCCTGGGCCTATGGTTTGATGCGTCAGGAAAGCCGTTTCAATACGGTGGCACGTTCACATGTCGGGGCGGGTGGTCTGATGCAGATTATGCCGGATACGGCCAAGCTGGTGGCGCGTCAAATGGGTGAGGCTTATAACCCGGCGGCACTCACCGATATGAATACCAATATTCGCTATGGAACATTCTATTTATCTACGATTCAGCGTCAGCTTAGCGATAGTCCGGTGCTGGCAACAGCAGGCTATAATGCCGGTCCAAACCGTGCCCGCCGCTGGCAGCCGGAATTTCAGGGGATTGCCGCAGATCAATATACTGAAAGTATTCCTTTACTCGAAACCCGAGATTATGTGAAACATGTCATGACCAATGCCACGCATTACGGTATCTTGTTAGGACAGGGGGCACAGTCAGTGGGTAAACGCATGCAACTGATACCATTACGTAATACACAATAAAATTAAAATTATTGGGGGATGGTAATTTATTCATGAAAATAATGAAGGATCGTCGAGTCTGGGCTGGATCGGTTACGCTTGTGGTTTTGGCCAGTAGTCCGGCAGCGTTTGCTACGCCGACAGACTATGTCATGGATGTACAAATGGTCCCGGCCCTATGTAGCCTGTACCCTGAATATGCCAAGAAACGAAAATGTCTGGAAGGTTATTCGCTGAATATCTCCGGCTTATATCCTCAGACCACATCACAAAATTGTACGACCAATAGCTCTGCGAAACTGTCACCACTGCAGTCCAAGGTAGTGGCCAGGATCATGCCGGATGACAATACCCGGACAATTTTATGGCGCAATATCGGTGGCTGCGTGCCGATGAATGCCAGTCAGTATTTCCGGACGATTATCAATTATGCAGATCGTCTCAAAGTGCCTGCGGAACTGACGGAACAGGAAAATATCACGATTTCTGTCGATACATTGCGGGCCAAATTCCTGAAAATTAATCCACAATTACCGGGCAATGCCTTGCGATTCAACTGCCAGCAGACCCAGTCAGCCAGCGTACTTACCTCGATCAAGGTCTGTTATCGCCCCAATGGCAATTACAAATCCTGTCCTGCCAACATTATTAATACATGCCCAAAAACTGTCACAATAAAAGGAACATACTGAGCTTTTTTGCCGATTTAATTTATATTTCCTATCAGACTTTAGGTGAAATCCGTCCTCTTTTATATGCATCTGACAAAGGATTGGAGTACAATCTTTCGCGTTTACGATTATTAGATTAAATACTAACTATTTAATCGCATTGAATATCCTCAATTGGAGATAATTAGATGAAGCAAGCAGTTCGTGTTGCCGTTACTGGCGCTGCAGGTCAAATTGGTTACAGCCTATTATTCCGTATCGCAAGCGGCGAAATGCTAGGTAAAGATCAACCAGTGATTTTGCAATTGCTCGAAGTTCCTTTTGAGAAAGCTCAACAAGCGCTTAAAGGCGTAATGATGGAGCTTCAAGATTGTGCATTCCCATTACTAGAAGACATGATCGGTACTGATGATCCTAAAGTTGCATTCAAAGATGCTGACTACGCGCTTCTAGTTGGTTCACGTCCACGTGGTCCAGGTATGGAACGTGCTGACCTGCTTAAAGTGAACGGTGAAATCTTCATCGGTCAAGGTCAAGCATTGAACGAAGTGGCGAGCCGTGACGTTAAAGTTCTAGTTGTTGGTAACCCTGCAAACACGAATGCTTACATCGCAATGAAATCTGCTCCAGATCTTCCAGCGAAAAACTTCACTGCAATGTTACGTCTTGACCACAACCGTGCTGCATCTCAAATTGCTGCTAAAACTGGTAAAGCGGTTAAAGACATCAAAAATCTTACAGTTTGGGGTAACCACTCTCCAACCATGTATGCTGACTACCGTTTTGCAACAATTAACGGCGAAAGCGTTAAAGACATGATCAACGACCAAGAATGGAATGCAAATACATTCCTTCCGACTGTTGGTAAACGTGGTGCTGCGATCATCGAAGCACGTGGTTTGTCTTCTGCTGCTTCTGCTGCTAACGCTGCAATCGACCATATGCGCGATTGGGCTCTTGGCACAAACGGCGAATGGGTAACGATGGGTATTCCTTCTGACGGTTCTTACGGTATCCCTGAAGGCGTAATGTTCGGTTTCCCTGTAACGACTGAAAACGGTGAATACAAAATCGTTCAAGGTCTAGAAATCGACGAATTCAGTCAAGAGCGTATCAACTTCACGTTGAACGAACTTGAAGAAGAGCGCGCAGCAATTGCTGACATGCTTAAATAATTTAATCTTCTTAGATTAAGTTGAAAAAAGCACTCCATTTGGGGTGCTTTTTTTATGCCATTCACTTTAATCAACAAAAAATAACAAGCTGTGAAGGAGAGACAACTGAGTTTTCGCTATGAGCCCTCTAAGGTAGAGACAAGATTATAGATAAAAAGATGGAGGTTCAGATGTTAGAGCAACGCGCCACCTTCGAACTTTTCTTTGAACAATTGGGTCTGGATTCGAGTCCGGAAGCGATTGACGAGTTTATTAGCACGCATCAAATTGGTATGGATGTGCCACTGCATAAAGCTCCTTTTTGGAGTAAATCACAGCATGACTTTCTGATCAGTCACTGGAAGAAAGATGATGACTGGGCCATTTTTGTCGATGTGTTAAATGAACAATTACATATTGAGGCAGAGGGTTCAGGTTCCTGTGACATACGCAGCCATAAATCAACCTAAGAATTCGAATCTCAACACGCTCATAATTTAACGCTACGATGGAGTCTATTTATGCTTACGGAACAACAGTTAACTTTAGAATTATTATTTGAACAATTGGGTTTGCCTTCTGATGAAGCCTCAATTACTCAGTTTACCGATACCCATCAATTACCATCTGAAGTCGCATTGCCAGATGCCGAATTCTGGAGTGAGGGGCAAAGTGCCTTCTTGCGTGAACACTGGCACCAAGATGATGAATGGATTGTCATTATTGACAAGTTAAATCAGCTTTTACATGTGGAAAGCGACAAGCAAAGCTCTTAAATGCATTCATACAAAAAGAAACAACAAACCTAGTCAAATGACTAGGTTTTTTTTGCCTTATCTTATAAGTTAGATCTATAAATAATTACAATTTATCTGATATAAGGAGGGCGCGATGCTCGCAAAGAACCAACCATCCTTAGAGCTCTTGTTTTCTCAGCTCGGTCTCGCCAATAGTCCTGCGGCTATTGAATTGTATATACGCACCCATCAACTGCCAGCAGGGCTATCCTTGCACGATGCGCCGTTCTGGAATAAAGCCCAACGTTCTTTATTGATCAGCCATTTGGTACAAGATGATGATTGGGCAATTTGGGTCGATGAACTGAATCAGCAATTGCACATGGACGCTTATAGACGTCAACCTGCTTGATCATTTTTTCCTGAGCCTTTCTAATATTTAGAATAAGACGATATAGCTTGCATTAAAAAAATGCCTCATCTGAGGCGTTTTTGTTCTTTGGCTTAATGCATTTTGCTTTTTAATATTTTGTTAAACCATTCGTGCTGACGATAATCATTAAAAGCGTGATGCTGCTGTAATAATTCCAGCTCAAATTCGGCAGTCATAGTGTATTTACCTAACCAGTGACGGGTCAGGGCCGGCTCATTTTTACTGGCACTGGCATAGGCCAAGAAGAAATAAATATCACCATGTTCATAGCTGGCCATCGGTTTTAGAATTTGCTGGGTAATCAGAGCGAAATGGTGCTCTTTGGTCAGTTCAAAGAACATCATATAGGCCTTGGCCAGATGCAAAGATAGATTGATATACATGCGCAGCGGCATTTCTTCAAATTCTACCCGGCCTTGTTCCAGCAACACTACGGCTTCTTGCAGGAAATGTCGCTGTTCCTGACGCAGTTCACTTAAAGTCACCAGCTGTAAACGAAGATCAGCACGTTCAAGCGTTAATTCTGGCGTATTGCCTTTTAAATACAATTGGTCAGTTTCACCCAGACGTTGAATAATCTGTTTGGTCGTTAATCGCATCAACGCAATCCTCATTTCTCAATAATGGCTATATGAGGCTAAAAATTAAAATTTAAAGCGGCTAGCCGTCTTAGAGTAGTGAGGTATCACTTCTTAGCCAGGCGGTAATGGATAGGCGTTGCTGTTTAGAGATTAAAACTTCATGTAATAAATCGCTCTGGAACAGCGCCATTCGGTTCGGTTTTGGCTGGATAATATGCCACTGGCCATGTTTGTCCTGCAGGCGCAGTTCACCGCCCCAGTCCGCCTGCCATTGTTCATGTAAATAATACACACTGGAAATCATCCGGCCATTTTTATCTTGAGGATTGTCGCGGTGCAGGGCATAGAACTCACCCGCGTGATAGCAAGCGAAATGTGCTTCGACATCTTTGATACCTAAATAAAACGCGCGGTTTAAAATTTGGGAAAATTGTTGAAGGGTTTGGATGTGTAGGTGGGAAATTTGAAATTCAGGTTGTAACCAAAGAATATGATCACTACGGATGTTGTTAACGACACCATTTTGAATGGCTGCATTGCGAAATTTGTTTAAGTGGCTTAAGCATTCTTGACTCACAGCATGTTGATATTCGCTAGAATAAGCATCGTCAACAATACTAAAGCCATGTTGATCTAAATCATCTAAGATTTGATCAACATTCCAATCCCCTGGGATGATAACTGCTTCCATTTTTTCAATTCTCGATAGTGTGGTAAAAAAAGGTCCGCTATTTTAGTGCAATAATCGTTTCTGAACGAAATAGTTTTTCATGTTAAAATAGCAATTGATCTTAGGAATAATTGAAACATGAATTACCGTCACTCTTACCACGCAGGCAACTTTGCCGATGTCATGAAGCACGTTTTATTGCTTCAGTTGTTGACTCGACTGAATGCAAAAGACAAACCTTATCGCTATGTAGATACGCATGGTGGTGCAGGTAAATATGATTTGTCGACTGCCGAAGCGCAAAAATCAGGTGAGTTTTTAAACGGTATTCATCGTCTGGTTAAGCTGGATGATTCAATCAAGCGTAATGCACCTGAAGGCGTACAACAATACTTGAAAATTGTTGAAAACATGCGTGAAAACTTTGGTAAGGGTGCTTATCCGGGTTCACCGTGGTTTGCGCTAGAAGGCATGCGTGAGATTGATAAAGCGACCATTTTTGAAATGCAGCGCGATGTATTTCAGCAACTTCGTCATAATATTTTTGACAAGCGTGCGGGTTTGCATGAGCGTGATGCATACGAAGGTCTTTTAGCAGTCATTCCACCAAAAGAAAAACGTGGCCTGGTGATGATCGATCCGCCATATGAACTGGAACGTAAAGATTTTCCGCAGTTGGTTGAACTGCTGGTTGCCGCGTATAAGAAATGGCCGACAGGTGTATTCGCCGTTTGGTATCCAATTAAAGACCGTGCCATGATCGAACGCTTCGAGAAGAAAATGTTTAAGACCGGTATCCGCCGTCAACTGGTTTGTGAAGTCTGTGTATGGCCGGATGATACCCCAGTAGGCTTGAACGGTTGTGGTTTGCTGGTGATTAACCCACCTTGGAAATTCTCTGAAGATGCAGATGAAGCGTTACAGTGGTTATTCCCGCATCTTCGCATGAGTGAAAATGGTGGTCACGCTGCAGTTCGCTGGTTAGTGGGCGAATAATTTTTTCAAAGATCAGGTCATAGCTAGGATCGACAAGAATGACAAATATAAGCAAACCGGAACGTGACTCTTCAACTGAAGTGCCTTTCGATGGCATCACCTTCGAGGTGGAAGAAGAGGAGCATACCCAGGAAGGGCAAAAAGTTAAGCGTCGAGGCATCTATCTATGGCCGAACCTGATTACAACCGCAGCGTTGTTGTCAGGTTTCTACTCGATTATTGCCAGTATGAATGGTGATTTTCAGCAAGCTATTTATGCGATCTTTATTGCGGCATTACTGGATGGACTAGATGGCCGTGTGGCACGTGCCATTGGTGCACAAAGTCCGTTCGGCGAACAGTTCGATTCCCTTTCTGACATGCTGGCTTTTGGTGTGGCTCCCGCTATTTTGATGTATAGCTGGGGCTTGAGCGATTTGGGTCGTATTGGTCTGGCAGCCTGTTTTGTCTATACCGCATGTGCTGCGTTCCGTCTGGCACGTTTCAATGTGCAGATTGGTGTGGTCGATAAACGTTATTTTATCGGTGTCGCAAGTCCTCTGGCTGCCATCATGATTGTATCATTGGTCTGGGTCGGTCTGGATTTTCCAGAAATCTTTGATATTCGTGAACCTTCTCTTCAGGTCATTAATGCAGTGGTCATTATTGCGGTGGGCTTGTTGATGATTTCCAATATCAAATACTATTCATTTAAAACTGTAGAACGTAAACGGGTTCCATTTTTTGTCCTACCAATTGCCGTATTCGTCTTTGCAGCGATGACTTATAATATTCCTGTCGGCATTCTGGTCATTTCTATTCTCTATGCCTTGTCTGGTTTTATCACCACCTTTATGGCAAAAAGATCGAGTACATTATAAAAAGATAAGGAGTCTGAGATGCGGTTTCTTCAAGATTTTCTAGATCGTTCGAAACAGCTAAATCAGACTCCTGCTGTTTCACAGCACAATCTTGCCTATCATGGGCCAAACCAGAAATATAAAATTATTCATCAGGGTTTGATGATCCCCGGGCTTCCGACACCGCTCTATTATTTAAACTTTCTGAGTATTATCGGGCAACCCAATGCCCCCATGCTGGCAAACCCGAGTGCAATCGAAACCACAGCCCTAGATACCGCCACCGTGATTTGCAGTGCGAGTCCGCATATGGTGGGGCAATTGCATCACTATTCGGTCAAGCAGGACTGTCATTTTAGATCGGGTCTGTTTCAGTTTCTGGATCGGGAGCAATTGAGCGGAAGTTTTCCAAATTTTCGTTTGCAGCGTTCTGACTCGGAACTCAGTTTTGACTTAAATATTCAGACCACTCAGCTGATTTCTCATTTTACCCAAATGCGGTTTTCCTTGGCAGATCACTGGTCTTTGTTATGTCATTGTCAGGGAACGGTGAACTATAAAGCGCAGCAATATGCGATCGATGGTCTTGGAAGCTTTGAATACGCGCGGAGTTTTAACTTTCCTTATTTACCTTTGGTCTTCCTAACTTATCAAATTATTAATCTCAGTGAAAACCGGCAACTGTTGTTGGCGCAAATCCGGGATGGTTTTAATAGCATTGTTCAGTCGCGGATATATCTACGTGATTTAAAAAACATGCGGACCCAAATGTTCGATCGCAAAGTTTATTTTAAAGTTCATCGTGTTTATCCGCGTGTCACTACCCCCAATGGGCAAAGTATGTATTTGCCACGTGAATTTGAATGGTGTTATGAAAATGCAGACGGCACTTGTATCTGGGTGCAAGGCCAAAGTCGCGGAGATTTTAAATTTGGCCTGGCTGCGGGCTATGTGGGAAGTTTTAGTTATCAAGTAAAAATAAATGAACAGACCGAAAATGGGGAGGGGGGCTATTGTGAATACATAGATTGCCGACCTTTACGCTTTCAGGAACAGAATAAAACTGAAAAAAGATTAAGTCATTTATCCAATTCAGTCCCTTTACTGCTCAAGAAATAAATAAAAGCGCGATTTTTGTAGAATAAATAAACAGTCGTGATATTTTTGCTGAATTATTTAAAAATAGGGGTTGTATTGGGTTGGGAATCCTGTAGAATGCACATCCATCGGCGGTGATGAAGATTAAAACTTCTGATAAAACAGTGACTTAGTTGAGTTTAATTGAGTTCGGTTTTAGAAAGAAAGTTTAAAAATAGTTTTCATTACTGGTTGACTTTCTAGAGATAGAGAGTAATATAGCCGACCTAGCTTGCTGGTGACGAATCAGCAAGAAGATCATTAAGAGATTATGAAGAACAACTTGTGTGGATTTTTA
This sequence comes from Acinetobacter sp. CIP 64.7, assembly GCF_000369745.1. Taxonomy (GTDB): domain Bacteria; phylum Pseudomonadota; class Gammaproteobacteria; order Pseudomonadales; family Moraxellaceae; genus Acinetobacter; species Acinetobacter fasciculus. The sequence goes on from NZ_KB850177.1 coordinate 437,500, forward strand.
CTGGTTGATTGATCGAAATTATTTTCATTGATTGATGGTAGAAATTACTCGAAGTTTATTTGAGAAATATTTGTCAGAAAATTGATGAGCCAAGATTGGCACCCTTTAAGGTGCTACATAGTATTAAACTGAAGAGTTTGATCATGGCTCAGATTGAACGCTGGCGGCAGGCTTAACACATGCAAGTCGAGCGGGGAAAGGTAGCTTGCTACTTTACCTAGCGGCGGACGGGTGAGTAATGCTTAGGAATCTGCCTATTAGTGGGGGACAACATCTCGAAAGGGATGCTAATACCGCATACGTCCTACGGGAGAAAGCAGGGGACCTTCGGGCCTTGCGCTAATAGATGAGCCTAAGTCGGATTAGCTAGTTGGTGGGGTAAAGGCCTACCAAGGCGACGATCTGTAGCGGGTCTGAGAGGATGATCCGCCACACTGGGACTGAGACACGGCCCAGACTCCTACGGGAGGCAGCAGTGGGGAATATTGGACAATGGGGGGAACCCTGATCCAGCCATGCCGCGTGTGTGAAGAAGGCCTTTTGGTTGTAAAGCACTTTAAGCGAGGAGGAGGCTACCGAGATTAATACTCTTGGATAGTGGACGTTACTCGCAGAATAAGCACCGGCTAACTCTGTGCCAGCAGCCGCGGTAATACAGAGGGTGCAAGCGTTAATCGGATTTACTGGGCGTAAAGCGCGCGTAGGTGGCCAATTAAGTCAAATGTGAAATCCCCGAGCTTAACTTGGGAATTGCATTCGATACTGGTTGGCTAGAGTATGGGAGAGGATGGTAGAATTCCAGGTGTAGCGGTGAAATGCGTAGAGATCTGGAGGAATACCGATGGCGAAGGCAGCCATCTGGCCTAATACTGACACTGAGGTGCGAAAGCATGGGGAGCAAACAGGATTAGATACCCTGGTAGTCCATGCCGTAAACGATGTCTACTAGCCGTTGGGGCCTTTGAGGCTTTAGTGGCGCAGCTAACGCGATAAGTAGACCGCCTGGGGAGTACGGTCGCAAGACTAAAACTCAAATGAATTGACGGGGGCCCGCACAAGCGGTGGAGCATGTGGTTTAATTCGATGCAACGCGAAGAACCTTACCTGGTCTTGACATAGTAAGAACTTTCCAGAGATGGATTGGTGCCTTCGGGAACTTACATACAGGTGCTGCATGGCTGTCGTCAGCTCGTGTCGTGAGATGTTGGGTTAAGTCCCGCAACGAGCGCAACCCTTTTCCTTATTTGCCAGCGGGTTAAGCCGGGAACTTTAAGGATACTGCCAGTGACAAACTGGAGGAAGGCGGGGACGACGTCAAGTCATCATGGCCCTTACGACCAGGGCTACACACGTGCTACAATGGTCGGTACAAAGGGTTGCTACCACGCGAGTGGATGCTAATCTCAAAAAGCCGATCGTAGTCCGGATTGGAGTCTGCAACTCGACTCCATGAAGTCGGAATCGCTAGTAATCGCGGATCAGAATGCCGCGGTGAATACGTTCCCGGGCCTTGTACACACCGCCCGTCACACCATGGGAGTTTGTTGCACCAGAAGTAGGTAGTCTAACCTCAGGGGGGACGCTTACCACGGTGTGGCAGATGACTGGGGTGAAGTCGTAACAAGGTAGCCGTAGGGGAACCTGCGGCTGGATCACCTCCTTAACGAAAGATTGACGATTGGTAAGAATCCACAACAAGTTGTTCTTCATACGATGTATCTGAGGGTCTGTAGCTCAGTTGGTTAGAGCACACGCTTGATAAGCGTGGGGTCACAAGTTCAAGTCTTGTCAGACCCACCACTACTGACGAAGCGCAAGCAGAAACAGAACGATACATTGACTTATTGATAAGCTGGGGACTTAGCTTAGTTGGTAGAGCGCCTGCTTTGCACGCAGGAGGTCAGGAGTTCGACTCTCCTAGTCTCCACCATCACTTACATTGATCTTGAAATGATCAAGCAAACGTAAGATGAGCTAAGAAACATACAAACAGCTAGATAGCTTATAGAGCTTAGTAAGAAAGAGGCGTATGATTCGCTTCGTTGTTATTAACCTCTGTGATTTATCACAGTTTCCTGACCTGACGAAGGCTGGAAAAATCATTAACAGAATATATTTGAGTTGAAATAATTTGTTCATACTCATGACTGACATTAACACTAGCAGTGATTTATTACTGTGATGTGAAGATGAAAGAAATGAGTTACTAGCGAAATTAACTGAATCAAGCGTTTTGGTATATGAATCTAATTGAAGCTGTACGGTGCTTAAGTGCACAAACGCCAACTGTATGAGCGTGATGAGAAATCATCACAATCTGTTGCTTATCCCACTTGTAAGGATAAACGACTGTTTGGGGTTGTATAGTCAAGTAATTAAGTGCATGTGGTGGATGCCTTGGCAGTCAGAGGCGATGAAAGACGTGATAGCCTGCGAAAAGCTCCGGGGAGGCGGCAAATATCCTGTGATCCGGAGATGTCTGAATGGGGAAACCCACTTACCATAAGGTAGGTATTGCAACATGAATACATAGTGTTGCAAGGCGAACGAGGGGAAGTGAAACATCTCAGTACCCTTAGGAAAAGAAATCAATTGAGATTCCCTCAGTAGCGGCGAGCGAAAGGGGAAGAGCCCATTAAGTCATATAAGTTCTAGTGGAACGCTCTGGGAAGTGCGACCGTAGACGGTGATAGTCCTGTACACGAAAGGGCTTATATGATGATGTCGAGTAGGGCGAGGCACGTGAAACCTTGTCTGAATATGGGGGGACCATCCTCCAAGGCTAAATACTCCTGACTGACCGATAGTGAACCAGTACCGTGAGGGAAAGGCGAAAAGAACCCCTGTGAGGGGAGTGAAATAGATCCTGAAACCGCATGCATACAAGCAGTGGGAGCCGGCTTAGTCCGGTGACTGCGTACCTTTTGTATAATGGGTCAGCGACTTATATTCAGTAGCAAGGTTAACCGAATAGGGGAGCCGTAGGGAAACCGAGTCTTAATAGGGCGTTTAGTTGCTGGGTATAGACCCGAAACCAGGTGATCTATCCATGAGCAGGTTGAAGGTTGGGTAACACTAACTGGAGGACCGAACCCACTGTCGTTGAAAAGCCAGGGGATGACTTGTGGATAGGGGTGAAAGGCTAATCAAACTTGGTGATAGCTGGTTCTCCCCGAAAGCTATTTAGGTAGCGCCTCGGACGAATACCATTGGGGGTAGAGCACTGTTTCGGCTAGGGGGTCATCCCGACTTACCAAACCGATGCAAACTCCGAATACCAATGAGTACTATCCGGGAGACAGACTGCGGGTGCTAACGTCCGTAGTCAAGAGGAAAACAATCCAGACCGCCAGCTAAGGCCCCAAAATTATAGTTAAGTGGGAAACGATGTGGGAAGGCATAGACAGCTAGGAGGTTGGCTTAGAAGCAGCCACCCTTTAAAGAAAGCGTAATAGCTCACTAGTCGAGTCGGCCTGCGCGGAAGATGTAACGGGGCTAAAACTATATGCCGAAGCTGCGGATTCACAATTTATTATACGTGGTAGGGGAGCGTTCTGTAAGCCGATGAAGGTGGATTGAGAAGTCTGCTGGAGGTATCAGAAGTGCGAATGCTGACGTGAGTAACGACAATGCGAGTGAA